>NZ_JAUBSH010000133.1:0-15789 GCF_036704705.1 Microcoleus sp. K1-B1
GAGTTTCGGTTAAAATTCCAGGGATTTTTTGTCTCTGTTCGGGGAGCGTCCCTGTTCCAAAACTGTCCGAAGTATTGGTAGCCAGCAGACTTTTTTAAATTTGTATTACTCAGGTTTGCACAGAAAACTCGTCTGGGTCAATATCCCAATTTACCCAGCGAATTGCTCCTTTAGCCGTTAGCGAAGCCCTCGAAGAGGATCGGACATTGGGCGGCACTCGCAAAGCGTGAATGTGGCCCGTGCTCGGACAACTCATTTTTAACAAATAAACTGGCTTTGCATTACCCTGGTTATCAAAATCATCGTCAAACTCGATGCTTAAAAGAGTGTATTCCTGCCAACTCTCTAATTCTGTCACCGCTAATTCTTGACAAATGCGATCGTAACCAATGCCCTGAATTAACACTCGCCTAATTTCCGCATTCTGTTCCTTTACTTCCGGTGCTTTTTTGCCAATTATCGCGTAAGCCGATTTAACTGTTTCCGCAGCTTGCGATCGATTTATCGGCCCAGTGGAAAGCGATCTCGCTCTCCACTTTTCCCGATAAACTGGAATCAAAGCTGCTTGTTCTGGCGTCAGTTTTTTAACCTTAGTCTGCGACATACCTCCAACCTTGCGGCTCATATTCCCGCTGAATTCGCACCATCCAATTACCTTCGGGAATTGCGATCGCATGGTGTTCTTCGTGACTCAATAAAGCTGTCGGTGAAAGCACCCGCAAGTACAGAGTGCCGTCTTTTTCGTAAAGTTCAGCTTGTCCCTCAATAATCTGGTGAGAATGTCCGGTGACTTCACCTTCGGCGAGAGTTAGGTGAGGTTTTTTTTCTCCTTCGATTTTCGGTACGGGGGTGAGAATTACGTCGCCTTGTCGGATGGGTTGCATAGGTTTTGTCTCAATTTTGTTTGCTGGTATCGATCGAGCTTTTCTACCGTAAGTTAATACTACATATGTAATACATAGCTGTCAAGAGCCACAAACCAAATTCCATAACTCTTGGCTGCACTAACAGGGGGTATCTTCGAGGGTGAAAGTGCGATCGGAAACAGAAATGCTACATTAGATGCCAGTTTCGAGAAAGTTTTAGGTTTGAATGCCTACCTACGCGCAGCTAGAGGGTTTGTATCGAATCAGTTATTACTTGACATATTTGGCATTGCAACCTATTCACTTCGTCTGTGTTGACGACAGCAAAAACTTGTTCGTATTGGCTGGATATGACGAGGAAATTGAGATTGAAATTGCTCCTAATGCGGAGGTATTTTAATGAGCCAAGTAGATTATACTGCAATGTCAGATGGAGAATTTAAGCGTTATTTTTTAAGAATCGCGGGAATAAAGCTGCACTGCAAGCCTACTTAGACAGGCGAAAAAAGCGGGCGAATTCAATCATAACAAAAGTGGGAGATTCAGATTTCGATACTAAGATTGAGGCAGCTATTCGCCAGCAAATGCAAGAATATAAATGTTAGTCTTCAGTCCGCTCACTTGGACGAAAGTTTGTGTAGGAGAGGTTTCAACTGCCGACTCTTATCAACGAGGTTTCTAACTTGCCCTAAATTTCAAGTTGGCACCGAAAAATCCTCATAATCGACATCCTAATTCACCCAGCGAATCGCTCCCCTTGCAGATTGCATCTCAGGCGGAACCAGCAAAGCATGAATGAATCCGGTACTCGGACAAGTCATTTTTAACAAGTAGATTGCCTCTTTTTCAGGAACATCATCATCAGCATCGAAATTAGCAGGATCGAAGCCATCAATATCAGCATCAATTCTTAGCAGGGTGTATTCTCGCCAGCAATCTAATTCTGTGGCTTGCAATTCTTTGCAAATTCTGGCTTAACCAATTCCCTGAATTAAAACTCGCCTTAATTCGGCATTTTCTTCTTCTAAAATCCAGGTAGATTCCCACTGATTGGGGTGAATTTGTCCGTATTTTGCGGGCAAGGTGACGCCGTGGTAGGAGTAGAGTTTGTAGCCGTCGCTAAATTCGATCGCGCTTTCTCCTTCTGCGTGCGGCCGATGTTCGCTGTCGAGGGAGAGTTTTAAAGGGCGATCGCACACATAGCAAACCTTGTCAAACGCAAAAATCCAGCCACATTCAACTAAAAGCTGCTTCAAGCATTCAAAAGCTTTTTGTGCATCTGGGTTGAGAACAATTCTAAGTACAGAGACACAGAAGTCAGCCACACAGATTTTATCCCACAGGGATGCCCGATTAACGATCGACGTTGAGTTGTCTCTACAATAGTCCCAAAAATCATGTTGCAATTCTTGTGTGAGCTGCCGCTCCCATTCTATTAATTGTGGCAAATACGAACTACTATATCTTATTAAGTTAAACGGCCTATATGCCGATTCTAGCTGTTCGTAAATAAGCTGGAAAAAAGCTGTTTTTGGCTGTGGTTGCTCACTTGTTAGTGCGAAATAATACAAGCACAAAAATAATATATACCTAAACGGCAGACAGGCTGGTTCTAGCTGTTTGTAAATACGCTGAAAAAAATCATTTTTATTAGTGGGAGATTTCAATTTTTTTAACTGTGTTATGGCAGAGTGGGGACTCGAACAAAAAATAATTTTCGGGCAAGTCTTGCCGAGAGCTGTGTAGGCAAATTCGATCGCGGCTGCGGCACGAGTGCGATCGACTCGCTCTGTGGAATTGGCGATAGCTTTCCACAGATATTGGAGGGGTGTTAGGTCTGATAAAAGATTGTTAGGCAGAGACAGCTTTTTCAAATCGATCAGAGAGTGCAGGGGGGTGATATCTGATATTTGATTGTTGTCCAGATTCAGCTCTATCAAATTGGTCAGAGATTGTAGGAGTGTGAGGTCTGATATTTGATTGTTGTCCAGATTCAGATATTTCAAACTGGTTAGAGATTGCAGGGGTTTGAGGTCTGATATTTGATTGTTTACCAGATTCAGATTATTCAAATTGGTCACAGATTGCAGGGGTTTGAGGTCTGATATGTGATTGTGGGACAGATTCAGATATGTCAAATTTGTGACCAGAGACTTCAGCGGTGTTAAGTTTGATATTTGATTGTTGTCCAGATTCAGATATGTCAAAATCGTCAGAGATTTCAGTGGCGTTAGGTCTGATATTTGATTGTTGTCCAGATTCAGATTAATCAAACAGGTCAGAGATTTCAGGGGTGTTAGGTCTGATATTTGATTTTGGGACAGATTCAGATTAGTCAAACAGGTCAGAGATTTCAGGGGTGTTAGATTTACTATTTGATTGTGGAACAAGTTCAGATATTTCAAACTGGTTAGAGAGTGCAGGGGTGTCAGGTCTGATATTTGATTGTTTTCCAGATTCAGCTCTATCAAATTGGTCAGAGATTGCAGGGGTGTTAGGTCTGATATTTGATTGTTGCCCAGATTCAGATTAGTCAAATTGGTCAGAGATTGCAAGGGTTTTAGGTCTGATATTTGATTGTTTTCCAGATTCAGATCGGTCAAATTTGACAGTATTTCTTCTAATTTATAAAAGCCAGACTTTCGTGCTGTTAACAACAGCACCTTAACTGTATGCTTCGCTTCTTGTGAAAGGCTGCCAAAGTGCAAGCGCCAGTCAGAAGTGGTCGTAGGGTTTGGTTGTTCAGAGGACATAGGGCAATAACCTCCTAGAAAAGTTGCTAAAATCTGATGTCGGTATCTACCTTAAATAACATATCTCTGGCGTTTCGGGGATTATGCCAGGGATCGCACGCACTTATTAACCACCCGATCGCGATCGCCAGTATTGCAATTTGTAACTCTGACTGCGGGCGATGTCGCACTCACAAAACACTTTTCATCTAATCTCCAGAAATGCCTCGCCTCCATTCTTGAACCGCTTCCACCCTTGAAGCAATCAGCAGACAGCGAGACAATAAATTAATATCTAAATCAGGCAATATTTCGCTTTGGTCAATTTTTTCATATCCGTGCGATCGCAAATGATACAGGCAAAATACTCCATCCTCCCACAACCAAACTTCGGGGACTCCCAAGGCTTGGTAACGATTCAACTTGCTTTCGTTGCCGCTAGTAAATACAACTTCGATCGAGAGGTCTGCCATGCCTCCCGATGCTCTGCCAATTAAGTAAGATTGGTCTGCTTGTGCGGAGGCTTTTCCTTCTTTTTCCTGGGTAGAACTTCCTGTGGGTAGAACTTCCTATGGGAGTAAAAGCGATTTCTTTTTCTACAAAATAGGTACCCCGCAACAGGGCGATGACACCGCTGAAGACTTCATGTTCTTGCGAAACTGCCAAGATTCCTACCTCACCTTTGAAATAAAAAATTCGGATGCCGGGGGAGTCAGAAAACCCCTGCTCCATTAGCTTGAATTGTTGCTAATCAATCCCGGAGTGAATTAGGCGCTGGTCTTTTGGTTTGTCTAAGGTTGCTGTCATGGCACGACCTCCTTTAACTATATTTATAGCAATTTGAGTTCACCCAAGTTTGCCAGCACATTGGTATGGTGCGTCTGACTCAAAAAATTTGTTTAAATCGAAACGATAGATTTCTGACGCACCATACAAGTTGATTTAACTATTATATTATCCTTGAAATGTGGCAACCGAAACCCGATCGCGCCCTGCTTCTTTCGCCCGATAAAGCGACTCATCGGCCATCGCAATTAGCTCCCCCGGCTGCGACCTCACCCCCGGAATGCAGCAAGCTACACCCAAACTCAGCGTCACATATTGGCTGACAGCAGACTTAGCGTGAGCTATGTGCAAACCCCGCACCTGTTGTGCGATCATTTCAGCTACGGAAGTGGCACCTTCAATATCCGTATTCGGCAAAACTACTACAAATTCTTCTCCACCGTAACGCGCTACTAAATCTGCCGCTCGCTTTACCGAATGCTGGATTACCCCCGCCACTTGCCGCAAACATTCATCCCCCGCTTGGTGACCATAAGTGTCGTTGTAAAGTTTGAAATAATCAATGTCGCACATAATTAAAGACAGCGGTGCTTCTTCCCTTGCCAAACGCCGCCATTCCGTATCGAGGTATTCATTAAAAGAGTGGCGGTTTCTTACCTCAGTCAAACTGTCGTAATTTGCCAAATAATGCAATGCTCGATTGACTGTTTCCAACTGCTGTTTCTGCTGCAGCAACTGACGGTTGAGCTCCGCCAACTGCTGTTCGGCTGAGTGCGATCGCAACAAATTTCTCACCCTCGCCAGCAATTCCCTCTCGTCAAAAGGCTTTGAAATATAATCGTCAGCACCCGCATCCAAACTTTCGATCCGAGCGTCCATCCCCGATCGCGCTGTCAAAAAGATTACCGGAGTAGATTTCAATTCTGGCGTGCTCCGAATCTCCTTGAGTAAATCGAGTCCGTTTTGTCGGGGCATGATTTGGTCGCTCACAATCAAATTTGGCTGCAAACTTTTGGCTTTTTCTAAACCTTCAACGCCGTCCATCGCCACGGCGACTCGATAGTACGGACTTAATAAAGTTTGGAGGTAAGCCAGCAGAAAATTGTTGTCTTCTACTACCAGCAACAGCGGTAATTCTCGGCTGTCACTTGTTAATTGTTCCAGATAATTTTTGTCGTCAAAACTGTTAGGTTCCGGCAGCGTGGCCTGGGGTGTGGTCGCCCGGATATTTCCCGAACCCCACTCTCCGGAGCCGAATCCAGTCAGTCCAGCCAATTGGGCGATCGCACTCACCAACTGATTCGCTTCCACCGGCTTCGACAAATGCCTCTGAAACCCCGCCTCTAGCGCCGATGCCGAATCCTCTTCCTCAATGCCTCCCGTCAGCGCCACGGCCGGCAGCAGTTCCCTGTGCTCGGACATTTCCATTGCTCTGATGCGGCGGATCAAATCGCAGCCGTCGGCTCCCGGTACCGTCATATCGCTCACCAACACATCGGGTCGCGACTGTTGCAACTCGGCCATCGCTTCGCAGGCGCTACCCACCGCTGTTACCTTGGCTCCAAAGGCTTCGAGGCCTGTTTTGAGAAATTGCCGGATCTCGGCGCTGCTTTCCACCACCAGGACTTGCTTTCCCGCTAGGGGTTTGGAAACCGATCCGGGTCTGCTTTCCCTTTGGGCGATCGCAGCAGTGCGATCGTCGGGTGCATTTTTGTTAGCGCTCGGTAGCAGCACCCCAAAGGTCGCCCCCTCACCGAGGCCGGGACTCGAAGCCCAAACACTTCCCCCGTGCAGTTGCACCAACTGCTGCACAATTGAGAGCCCCAGCCCCAGCCGATTTTGTTCCTTGTTCTGGAAGTTGTCTGCAGGGCGGAAGTAGTCAAAGATGTGCGGCAGAAATTTGGGGTCGATGCCGCAACCGCTGTCGCTGACCAGAATCAAGACGCCCGACTCAGTAGGCTCGATCCGCACTTGAACTGGGTATGGTGTCGCTTCTGGGGTGAATTTTATGGCGTTTGCAAGGAGGTTCCAGACTACTTGCTGCAAGCGTTCTGCATCTGCCAAAACGTAGCTGACGGCGGGGTCGAAATGTTTTTCTACGCGGAGGTTTTTGGCTTCGGCGGCGGGACGGAGGGTGTCGATCGCAGATTCTATGATAGACGGGAGGTGAACTTGGCCGATGTTGAGGCACACTTTCCCTCGCAACAACCGCGAGAGGTCGAGGAGATTGTCTATTTGCCGGTTTTGTAATTTGGCGTTGCGCTCGATGATTTCCAAAGCGTGGCTGGTGGTGGCTTCGTTTAAATTGCGTGATCGGGCTAGCTGCGCCCATCCCAAAATCGCACTCAGGGGCGATCGCAGTTCGTGGGAGGCGATCGCCAGAAATTCGTCTTTTGCGCGGTTGGCTTCGGCTTGGGCTGCTTCAACGGCTTTGCGATCGGTGATGTCGAATCCGATCGCCAAATACTGACAGGGTTTTCCCTTGCAGTCCAACAGTGGAACTACTGCTGCGTATACCCAATAATCACTTCCATTCTTGGCTTTATTCTGAATGTCTCCTTGCCAAACTTCACCTTTGGCAACTGTTGATAGCAGATTTTTGATTATTTCCGAAGATTTATATTCCGAATGGAGGATGCCGAAGTGGCAGCCGATGAGTTCTGCCTGGGAATAGTTGGATATGGAGCAAACTCCTTCGCTGACATAGTTGATAATTCCTCGCGCGTCAGTCCTCAGCGCCAGTGTGGATCGGTCGATCGCTCTTTTAAAATCTAAACATTCTTGTAGCGACCACTCTAGTTCTTTTGTCGTAGAAAATTGACCGAGCCGATCGGGCGCGTTGTGTTGCTGGCGATCGGGCTTATCCTTACTCCGTTGTTGGATTTCCATTGCTTCTATTTTCCCCTGACGGCTGACACCTAATCTACTCGCATCCTGATTCATTATCACAATTTTCTTTCCCGCATCGGCGGGTGTAATATTTTGTATCTCTTCATCTTCCTGAAAAATTGGCAGGTACCACATCCACTCGGGAGTCAACTCAATTTTTGTTTATAGTTGCCTAAAGTTTGTCAATCTGAGGACTGATTTTTTCATATCTAGCCGATCATCGGCTGCTGGGTCATTCGTTTTTATCTTGTATATATTATATTTTACTAGGGGGAATCACTGAGAAATTTATGGTGTGGAGCACACACCGACAGTTGCATTCTTGTTTGAAACGGGTATCATAACCGTCAACTTTTTTCTCACAATTACTCCTAGTATCTTGCACAAAGTCTCGTCTTCGGCAGGGTTTCGCGTCTGTGGCATTCTGTCTCATCTGCATTGAAGGAGATATATGTGCAGGGGTAGACAGTTCCCAAATCACGGGCGGGTTTGGGCGCATAAAGTCCCTGTCTGGCGATCGTCCATAACTTCTTTTAAATTATTTTCTTAAACATCTTGACAGGTCTGTATATTTTTTGTATTATCAAATGTAATATGCCTTCAGAGAAGACAACCGCCAAACTGCCTTGACGCACTCAACTATTAACAATTTGAGGAAAATCGTCTGTGAATTTAGACGCTGTACGCGAGCAATTTGAACAAAGAGCCTTTGATTATGACGGCTTAATTCCCCGCCTCATTCCGCGCTATGGCGAGCAACACGATGTAATATTGCAGTTAATCCCTTCTGAAACTAATGCTAACATAAAAGTTCTGGATTTAGGCGCGGGAACTGGCATACTGTCGGCTATGATTCTGTCAGCATTTCCTCAAGCACAAGTCCTAGCCTTTGACATGGCCCAAAATATGCTGAAAACTTGCCAAACTAACTTGTCTGCTTTCCGAGAACGGCTGACCTTGCAGCAAGGAAACTTTGCCGAAGATGATTTCGGCAGCGGTTACGATTTGGTAGTTTCAGGCTTGGCAATCCACCACCTCGACAGCGCAGGTAAACAACAGCTATTTTACAAACTTTTCCACTCGATGAATCCAGGGGGAATCTTGCTAATTCGAGATATTGTGACAGGTGCTACTCTCCGGCTAACTGAGCAATACGAACAGTTGTGGCGGCAGTACATTAAAGCTAACGGAGAAGACGATGCAGCCTGGTTTCAAAAATATCAAGAAGAAGATATTCCCTCCTCTGTGGAACAGCAGACAAAGTGGCTTGCAGAAGCTGGTTTTGCCGACGTAGGATGTCACTGGCGCTATCTAAATTTTGCTATTTTTGGCGGAGTTATCCCAAGGTAAAAAGCATTCGACCGAATGCAGAGTTTTTGATAATTATTAAAAGATAAAGATTGTGAAAAATCGCACAATTAAAATTTTTTTATTCCCAGACGCCGAACCTGATTATGTAGGTGCTTAAGGGCGTAATTGACCGCTATAATTCGCGCGTAAGACCATTTTTTACGTCCGGCAATCATTTTCCGAAAACCTGTAGATGCGGCTTCATTCAATCGCCCTCTGGCAGTGTTAATAGATTCAAAAAACCCGATTCCACCCACGATATAACCCGCTAGTGACATTTTGTAAAAGGTGATTTAAAAGCTCAATAAATAAAGTAAAGTTATGCACAATTCTCGATTAGTAAAAATCAGCCGCTATCTCAGCAAACACCTGCGTCACGCGCCCTCGCGCATCGGGATCGAGCTCGCTCCCGGTGGCTGGATTCCTGTTAGCGAACTCCTCAATGCGTGCCAAAAAAATAACTTTCCCGTTCAGCTTGCAGAACTCAAACAAGTAGTCGCGCAAAACGACAAGCAGCGCTTTTCATTTGACTCCACAGGCACTCTAATTCGTGCCAACCAAGGACACAGCGTAGAGGTTGACTTGCAGTTAGAACCCGCTGTTCCCCCGGATATTTTATATCACGGAACAGGTAGCACTGCCGTCGAGTCTATTCTCAGTCAAGGAATTAGGAAAATGTCGCGGCATCATGTTCATTTGTCCGTGAATATCCAGACGGCGCGCCAAGTAGGTGCAAGACATGGCATCCCGGCAGTCTTTACTGTAGATGCCGCAGCCATGCAACGCGATGGTCATACATTTTACTGCTCGGAAAACAAAGTTTGGTTGGTAGATTTTGTGACGCCCGCTTATCTCAAAATAAGTTGATAATTTTCATTTTTTTTGTAGAATGTGTACCACAAAAGCAGTAAAATAAGAGTAAGTAGGAGTTGTGCAAAATGAGTGCGGAAGATATGGGCGATCGCGAAAATAATTTTCATCAAAACAATTCTCCAAATAGAGGTCTGCTAGGCTCTGGTTGGCGACCTTTTTACCGTCAATTTGATTGGGAACACCTGGCACATTTAGCGTCTAGCGACCCCTTAGAACTAGCTCAAAAAACTTTAGGGGCAGCTAGCGACATTGCCGATGCAATGGGACGGCACCAATATACTTGGTGGGCAAATATTTTAAATGTATTCTCGGAAAATACTCGCTACGAAATTGATGAATTTTGGGATTACATTACTCCGCAGCCAGTTTACCCAGATTACCGCTACAAAGACGTTTTAGTTACCGAAACGCCTGTGGTGCAATTGGTCAGCCGCGCTAGCATTCCCATCGACTACGTTCTCAACAAACTCCAAGAGATTACTGTTTTCAAAGTTCTCGATTTGCTGGGAAAACCGGATGCAATTACCCAGTCTTTTATGGAGCGACATTTTTCTTATCCCCCGGAGCGGTTTGTTAGCTGGGAACGCTTGGAAGTTTTGGGTACTGTTTATGCTTCTTGGACTAAATTCGGCTGCTGGCTGCAAATTGACAGCTACGACAGGGGAAGACGCTGCTACACTCTAATTTGCCAAGATATTGCGCCGCTCATTAGCAAGGCAACTTATAATTTAGCGGTGATTCTGGGCGGGTACAAAAGCCGCGTCGGACAGGTTCACAGCCAGTTCCCAATTCGCACGTTTTCTGCGGAGGTTCAAAGTTTTACCGATACAGTTCAGCAGGCAATTTTGGATCAAAATCAGTTGGCTGTTTTGGTTAGTGGCGAACCGGGTACGGGCAAAACTGCTTGGACGCAAGCGGTAGCAAAGGAAATTTTAGTGCCGCTGGGTTATGTGATTTTTATCTTAGACCACGATGCTGTGGAAAATTTTGTGCCACCGAGTTATTTAGAGCGGATTTGTATTATTATCAATGAGGCTGATAATTTGGCTCAAGATCGATCGACTGCCGAGGCACAACGCACTAACAAAACTGAACACATTTTGAGTTTGCTGGATGGAACTTTGTATCAAAGCGTTATCGACGAAAACGGCATTCAATTTCAGCAAAAACTCGTAGTTTTGATGACTTGTAACACGAAGGAAAGATTAGATCCTGCAATGTTACGGAAAGGGAGAGTGGATTTTACCAGTGAATTTACGCACAAATTTGTTTGAGCGCTATCTTGGATGATCAAGCTATCTGGCGATCGCACTGGCTACACGATCTAATACTATGTTCGATGTGGGATTTTCAATTAAAAAATTGGGAATGACTGAGGAAGCTCATGGTTTGGATCGCGGGCCGACAGTTGCATTCTTTTGGGAACTTGTATAAAATACCCAACAATCACCAGGAAGTCTTCTGAATATCAAAGTTTGGGGGAAAATTTCTTGAGGACCTATAGACCATTGGTGTCAACAATCGCCTAAAACCCTTTTTCTCTCTCGTTTTTTGCCTAGTCTCGCTGCCATCTGGCGCCCCCGAATAGTCGGGAGACACAACAGAGCACTCCACTCCCCTCCGACTATTATTCGGGGGGCGCCAGCGCGATATATGCCTAATAGTCAAACAGCAACCGGGCACTAGCTTTGGTCTTAAATTGACACTAATGCCTATAGACATATCCCCATCAAAAATGATATCAATGATGGGTGATACCCTCTAAGGGTATCGTCCGAGAGAGCAAATCAGGGGAAAACAGCATTTTTGGTCTCAAACAGAATTTTTCAAACTTGACAGCTATGGAGGAAATCCCAAACCGTGCAAACTAAGCCAGTTCAGCAAAAAAGTCAGGGACTGGGAAGGTACGTTGACGGGACTTTCCCGATCGCCCAACAACCCGCAGAGGCAACCGTGTCGGAGAGTAAAGACAGATTTCGGCGGTTTGTGGAGCGCTCCGCCGAGGCCGTGGCAATGGTAGATTGTGAAATGCGCTATCTGTCGGTTTCTCGTCGCTGGGAAACAGATTGCGGGTTGGGCGACGGCGAGGTCATCGGCCGATCTCATTGGGAACTGTTCCCGAATCTCCCGGAATATTGGGAGCAAAATGCCCAGGCTTGTTTGACGGGAGTTTTGGAATACAGCGAGTTTGTGGCAGGGCGATCGATCGCATCTGTATCAGGAAAAACCGCAAGTGGCTCTGTCAGCGAGTCGGTAAGATGGGTATTTCAACCTTGGAAAAATAGCGAAGGTGCGATCGGCGGTTTGATTTTGTTGGCATCTAAGATAGGTGAGGCTCCCGCTCAAACCAATTGCTCTAATAAATTTCAGTCCGAGGTCAAATGCAAGCAGTTAGAAACAATACCGCAACTAACTCAAATTGCCCTCGAAAATGCTGCTGATACAATCTTTTTTAGTACCTCCGACGGTCAAATTTGCTACGCGAACAAAGCCGCTTGCCATCTTTTCGGCTACTCGGAATCGGAACTGCTAAACATGAGGGTTAGCGACATCGATTCGCAGTTGCCAGCATCGGATTGGCGAGAACACTGGGCTCAACTAAAGCAGCAAACCAACCTCACTTTTGAAACCAGTTACAAAACCAAAGACGGCGCCAGTTTTTCCGTCGAAGTTAAAGTCAATTATTTAGAATACGGCGGCTGCGAATACCGCTGCGCGATCGCCCGCGACATTTCCGCTCGCCTCGCAGCAGAATCAGCGCTGGTAGAGGCAAAAGAGCAACTTCAAGCCGTTTTGGACGCGGTGCCGGGATTAGTTTCTTGGGTAAGTTCCGATTTGCGCTACTTGGGAGTAAACCGACATTTAGCTAGCGCTTACAAAATGCCGGCCGAACTATTTATCGGTCAAAAAGTAGGTTTTTTAGATACAAGTCCCAAATTTAACGATTTAGTATACGATTTCTTTGGCAGCCATAAAAAAAAGACATCTCAAGAAGTAACAGCGAGCATCAGAGGAGAAAATAAAACTTATCTAATAGTAGCTCAAAAATACCATAACAATACGGCGGCGGTATTTGTAGGATTGGATATTACAGACAGCAAACAGTCTCTTTTTGCTTTGCAAGAATCCGAAGAACGCCTGCGACAACAAGCGGCTAAATTAGAGCAGACGCTGTTAATTTTGCAGCAAACTCAAACTCAACTGATTCAAACAGAAAAGATGTCCTCTCTGGGGCAGTTGGTAGCAGGAATAGCGCACGAAATTAACAATCCAGTTAGTTTTATTTCGGGCAATGTCAGCCACGCCACTGGCTACATTCAAGAACTGCTGCGAACGATCGACTTTTACCAAAAGTATTATCCCCATCCCGTGCCGGAAATTCAAGATTTGATGGAAGAATTAGACTTAGACTTCATCAAAAAAGACTTGCCAAAACTGCTAAATTCAATGAAAATAGGTTCGGAAAGGATTCGGGATGTCGTGCGATCGCTCCGCTTGTTTTCGCGTACCGACGAAGCCCAAATGAAGCCTGCTGATATCCACGAAGGTTTGGACAGCACTTTGCTAATCTTGCAAAATCGACTGCAAGCTAAAGGGGGACGGCCGGGGATTTCTCTAGTTAAAGAGTACGGGGATTTGCCGCGAGTTCACTGCTATGCGGGACACTTAAACCAAGTGTTCATGCACTTGTTGACAAATGCGATCGACGCTTTGGAAGAAGGGGGGAGAAATCCCGAAAAGTATGGTAAAATTCAAAATCAGTCTTACTTGTCTTCAGCCAGGTCGAAGTCTGAAAAATTCAATCCCGAAATTCGGATTCGGACCTCCGTGGTAGGGGAAAACGAAGTTGCGATCGCCATTAGTGACAACGGCCCTGGCATGACTGAAGAAGTCCTAGACTGCATCTTTGACCCTTTGTTTACCACTAAATGTCCAGACACGAGCACAGGTTTGGGTCTAGCAATATCCCAGCATTTAGTAGTAGAAAAGCACGGTGGTAAATTGCACTGTGTTTCGCGTCCGGGAGAGGGAACGGAGTTGATCATTAAAATTGCGATCTGCAACGATTAATTAGCTATTTACAAATAGGAAATAAGATGGTAATTGAGTGGCTCAAATTTAAAGTGCCTCAAAAAAAGTGGGAGCAGTTTATTCAGCGAGATCAGGAAGTTTGGACGGCGGGACTAAAAAGTTGGGACGGTTTTTTAGGCAAAGAAATTTGGGTAGATCCGGTGGAAAATGAGGTGGTGATGTTGATTCGCTGGGAAACTAGGGAGAAGTGGAAATCGGTTCCGCAAAGCACAATAGATGAGTTGGATGCCCAAATGGGGGATTTGCACATTGCGATCGCCGAAAGTCGCGAATATCAAGTTCGCAAGTTTTTGCATTAGTTAGTCAGCAGTCAGTTGATGGTGGTAATTTTTGAAAGATTAATCATGCGTTTTACCTTGATTTTACCGCAGACATTGATTTGGTATTTGGTGTGAAGGGCGATCGCACTTCGTAGAATCATCGCAGTGTTGGGTATTTGGTGTTAGGGGCGATCGCGCTTTCATTTTAGGCGATGGGTCATCTGAAACAAGAAAGGGCGATCGCTATCTATGCAAGCATTGCACTGTTTAGTATTTGCTTTGGTGAACAGTTTTGAGGTAAACTATAATTGCTCAAAGTTTCTGGAGTCTGACATGGAAACAATGAAAGTGCGATCGCATATTGGAAGCGATGGCATATTGCTTCTCCAAATGCCCACTGAGTTTAAAGATACTTCTGTTGAAGTGGTAGTAGTTGTACAGAGTATACCATCAGAGGAAATTCAACCGAAGTATAACGCTTGGGGAAAACAGACTACTAAAAAATCAATTCAAGCAGCAATTTCTAGAATGCTACAACTGCGGCAAGAAATTGCCTTGGATCAAAGCTCAATCCGTTCCATGATTGAAGAAGGGCGCAGGTTTTAATGCAGTTTGTATTGGATTGTTCTGTAGCCATTAGTTGGTGCTTAGTCGATGAAGATAACGATTATGCCAATGCTATACTCGCGATGATGCCAGATTGCGAAGCATTTGTACCAGGCATTTGGTCGCTAGAAGTTGCTAATACTCTCCTGGTTGCCGAGCGACGCAACCGCATGACAACCGAGCAATCTGAGATAGCTATTGCTTTATTACAATCACTTTTAATTCAGGTTGACGAAGCCACGGATAGCAACGCACTCTCGTCAACTATAGTATTAGGAAGACAAGAAGGTTTAGCTGCTTATGATGCAGCTTATTTGGAGTTAGCACTACGATTGAAATTGCCGATCGCAACTCTTGATAATCGCTTGGCGGAAGCGGCAACTCGCTGTGGTGTGGGGTTGGTAGTTGTGGGTGGAGAAATGCCTGAGATGGAGCCGTAATGCAATTGACAACAGATAGTTGCTGCATTGGTTTTATGCGATCACTCTTTCATTTTAGGCGATCGGTCATCTGAAAAAAGAAAGGGCGATCGATCTTGATGCGTGATGGGCGATCGCTATCCATGCAAGCATCTATACTTCATACACTAGGCTGCTCCATAAAGTCTTTTAGAGCCGTAAGGAACTTACCATTAAGATTCATAAAATCTTCCCACTTAAAACCGCCAAACTCATCTCCCCAACCATGTGGCAGGAATACTTGGCGATCGTCGATTTTGAACCATTCTGCAGATTCGTGAAGCTCCAGACTTGCCACGAGGTTCGCAAAAGCGTGTAAGGCATCTGATGGTGTTAATATCGCTGACAGCTTTACTGTATTATTAATTGTTAACCCAACCTCTTCACCTTCTTCTTGAGAATGAGGTAAGGATGGACATCTAAGAGAAATTAAAGCTTTTTCGTTATCGATTCGACGGATTAAAAAGCTATAACCTGGCTTATAGGATAGTCTTTTTGCTAACTCACCCAATAGCATAAAATTTTCTTCCATGATTTTCACACTCTTCTTTATTGGACAATAATACCAACTTCCTTAACTAAATATGGAGCGCAGCGTGAAGAATACATCAAGATTATTTGTTCCTTCCGTACACCCATCATGAGTAATATGTTCTGTAGGAGCTATATAAGCCTCGCCTGGATTAACTCTCAATTTGACAACCGGATAATTTGGAAAAAGCTGCATGAATGCCATGCAAATTCTTGAACGACCCGAAATTTTACTAACTGCATTACCATCGGTCTCGAAAATCAATCTATAAGTAGTTAAGCAAAATTAATTACATAATTATCTCCAAATTCTTTAAGAATTCTTTCGACAGATGAAACAAGAGAT
>NZ_JAUBSH010000134.1:0-15695 GCF_036704705.1 Microcoleus sp. K1-B1
CTATCCTTGCTCTTCGCTGTGCTTATCTCAATGGTCAACTTTCAATTTGATGTATTTGCCAAACTGAGATGCACCCGCTATCTAGTTCACTTACCTGATTTTCCCTCCCAACAGTTCCACATTCACTGAGGTAGGTACCCACGAACCAGCTTTGAAGAATGCAGTAGAAGTATTAGAGCTTTTAGTTGAAGAATATCAACTAGAGGGTAGATCTCTCCCAAAACCTAAAATCATAGCAGAAAACCTGCTGTTTTCTGGAACAGAAGTTTGAAGCGATCGCCCCTCTCCCTCCCATTAATCTGCGGTAAAAAAAGAACGATCGCCCTTATTTCGATCGAGGGCGATCGCCCGAATCACATATTACGGATAACTCCCGACTAATTCTGAGAATTGTCCTCAAAAGTCTCCTCAAATCCCGCTAGAAAATCATCCAAAGCTTCAGAGGCGATCGCCAAATTAATATTATCAGCATCTTCCCATCCCCACGTATTCACCCCAACCACTTGACCGGCCATATTAATCAGTGGCCCGCCGGAATTTCCAGGATTAATCGCCGCATCAGTTTGCAATACCTTCACCTCAGCAACATCATCTTCTTCGTCGTCGCCTTCTTCATATTCCTCGGGTTCGCGAATTGCACTCACAATACCTTGAGTTACAGTTGAAGCAAACTGCCCCAAAGGATTGCCCACAGCAATTACTCTATCTCCCACTTTCACATCAAAAGACAACTCTAGGGGAGGATATTCGTGGGGAGATGGCATTTGTTCCCCTGTTTCCGGGTTGAAGGTAAAATCGCTAATTAAGAGCAAAGCTAAATCTTCTTCAGCATTACCAGTAAACACCACTTCTCCCAATCTCAATTTTCCGTCGTGAGTTTCCACTAAAACCTGTTCGACTTCATCTTCTTCATAGAAGTAATCTTGATCGGCAATATCTTCGACAACGTGATAGTTCGTGACAATTATGTCCGGCGATACAAAGAAGCCACTCCCTGAAGAAATCTCTTCTTTTGTATCCCAATCCATGACGTAAACTGAAACTACGGACGGCAAGACTTGCTCGACTACATCCGACAAATTTCCTGCCTGAGTTTTCAACTCTTTCAATTGCTGCTGCAAAGCTTTTTGGTCTGCCTGCATTTTGCGATAAAGTTGCTGAACTTTTTTCACTTCCAGCTTTATTTGAGTTTCCCTAACGCTCATATTTGGCCTTTCCCTGAAATAAATTGCTGATTAATTTCGGATGTTTGATTGTAGATTTTGGATGGGTATATTGAGCGTTATAGGACTTACGAAAAAAAACCGGTTTTTACCATAAATCTTGGGCTATACAGCGAGACTTACATCAGAAACCGGGTTGCTCAACACTCGTGCGGAGCGTCCTAAATTAGTCAGATATTTTTGAAATCTATCGCGCAAGTCCTACCTAAAATCCCATCAAAAATCTACAATCAGACTGCTACTCTACCTGTTTTGCCAAAGCAAACCGCCTGTTATTTTTATTTTACAAAAGGCGATATATCGCGTCTCAAAGCATTGACAAAGAGATGCGGATCGGTTTTATGAACCACGTTGAACTTCGACAAATATTTCCTCCAAAATTTCACTAGCTCCCTGTTGGCGCAGGCGGTGAGCGAGGTCAATTCCCAGCATTTCAGCAGTCTCGGCGGCGCCGGAAACACTATCTTTGACGAATCGCTTGCCGTCGAGACTCGATACCATTCCGGTTAAGGTTAATTGACCGTTTTCTATTTTGGTATTGACGCCGATCGGCACTTGACAGCCACCTTCTAATTCCCGCAGAAATGCGCGTTCAGCATAACATCTTTGGGCGGTTTCTGAGTGTTCGAGAGCTTTAATCAGTGCCATGATTTCTGTGTCTCCGGCGCGGCATTCGATGCCCAAAGCACCTTGTCCGACAGCATGAAGGGAGATTTCAGCAGGGATAATTTGGTGGATGCGATCGCCCATTCCCAATCTTTCGAGGCCGGCAACTGCTAAAATAATCGCGTCGTAACCGCCCTCATCTAATTTAGCGAGTCTAGTATTGAGATTGCCGCGAATATCTTTAAATTCAAAATGAGGGAAATGGTGCCGCAGTTGAGCTAGTCGCCGCAGGGAAGAAGTGCCGATTACGGAACCTTCTGGGAGGGTGTCGAGTTGCTTGTCTTTGTGCTTGGAGTGAACTACTAGGGCGTCAGCGGGATTTTCCCGTTCGGTGACGCATCCTAAAATTAAACCTTCGGGCAAATTGGTAGGCAAATCTTTGAGGGAATGAACGGCAAAGTCCGTTTCATTGTTAATCATCCCCGTTTCTAATTCTTTGGTGAAAAGTCCTTTATCGCCAATTTTAGCGAGGGCGACATCAAGAATTATGTCCCCTTGGGTGGACATGGTGTGGACTTCAAAAGTGTGTTGCGGGAAGTGTTTCTGTAGCTGTTCTTGCACCCAGTGGGTTTGCACGAGAGCGAGTTGGCTTTTGCGGGAACCGATGCGAACGGTTCGGGAAGGGGCAGATGTGGTTGGGGACATAAGATCGATCGGAGGATAGCTTGAAATCAGCCAATATATTCACCTGATCTAGCGTACCGCAGGTGGGGACTTTAATTGCTGGTTGGGATAATTCGGGCGATAAAATAGAAATACCAGATTTTGACCGCCAGTTTAAAAAAAGGATGCAACGGTAGGCAAGCTCCAAACCTTTACATAATAAGCCATTGCCAATCTAAAATCTAAAATCTCAAACCTAAAATGGTATGACCGCCAGTAGCAGTGAGTCTTGATGATGTTTCCCATCCAGCATTGGGCGTCGCTGGCATGGGGGCGATCGACATTCCGAAGCACAGGCTGCCAGCGATGTATGATTTACTGAGATGTTGCACCATTGTCAATAAGCCTTTTAGGAACGGGCATCTTGCCCGTTCCACAAGAAAATCTACTCTTTGTGGAACAGGCATCTTGCCTGTTCTTGAGAATGGTGCAAGATGTAATATTTACCTAGCGTCGAGCCGGATGAACCTGGTTGAAATGAGGAGTTAGCTTAGCTGCAGCGAGAAAGAATTAGCTCAAAAGTTGCGAGATTTGGGGAGAGAAATGTAGTGGCGAGGGGAAAAGGGCGATCGAAATTGCGATCGTACTTCTAAAGCCACCAAATAGCTTAGCATCAAAAGTGAACTTGTCAAATTACTAAAATCCTAAAACTATGAAAAGTGCTCTTGACGTAGCTCGTTACTTTTTATGTCGTGTCGATCGAGAAGCAGGCGATACCATTTCTCCTCTGAAACTGCAAAAGCTCGTCTATTATGCACAAGCTTGGAGTTTAGTCTTTAGAAGCCAGCCGCTATTTTTTCAAGAGATTGAAGCTTGGATTTCCGGCCCCATTGTCCGCGATGTGTGGGATGAGTACAAAGCTTACAAATATAGCGATATTCCTGCTCCCGATAATTTGGAAGCAGAATTTGATGAAGATGAGATCGAGGTACTCGAAGAAGTCTGGAATGCTTATGGAGAATTAAGCGCTAAACATCTTGCTGAATTGACGCAATCGGAGACACCTTGGGTCAACGCCCGCAAGGGATTAGAACCTGCTGAAATATCAACTAAAATTATCTCCCGCGAGGATATTAAATCCTGCTATGAACTTTTGGCGGAGGCGTAAGTGCAGCTTCGTTGACAAAAGGTCGATTCCCTCCGGGATAGCTTGGCTCGCGCGTACCTTTTAGCCCTCAGCTACGGCAATTAATAACTGAACTTTACTTTAATAGTATCTATATAAATCAATACCGTGCTTCCTCCCTTAGCCTAATGACTGTTGCACTCAGGGGTTCACCCTTTACTTGAATAGAGTCTCGGAATCTCTTGAGTTCAGCTAACCGCTGCTCCTTCGTGAGCGGCGGGACTACGCGAGCTACTACTTTACCTTCGTGTACGATCGTCACTTCTTCTCCCAAAGCCACCTTTTCCAAGATAGCTTGCAGACTCTGCTTGGCTTCTTCAACGCTAATCGCAGGCATCTCATTAGTTTTTTAGGTACTTTTTAATTGTACAGGAACGGGATATTTAATGGGAAAAAGGTCGATCGACCTTTTCCATTTCCCACCCAAATTTAAAGTTGCCCTGCTTGAATTGCAGAATTTGCTATCTGGACAACTTCTTGCTGCCGTGCGTTTTTTCTTGTGACTCGGTACAGCACCCCCAGCCTTTGCCACTCAACAAAAGCAGTGCAGTAAGCACCGCAATTATTGAAATAAATCCCCCTGAATCCGCCCGCCAATTCAACGCTTCTGTAAGTATCCTGCGGCAATTGCGAAGGAGGCGAAAACGGTTCATTTCTTTTAGCTTCGATTGTGCCGAAATAACAGGCTCCCGCGCGGCATCCTTTGCCTAAATACATTCCCACAATGTAACCGTTGGCACCCGCTTGCACATCAAAATCAAGTTGCTGAATGTCAGATAAAGGAAGTCTACTCGGAAGAAAAACAGGCACTCGCGTTTTGCCTTTGATTTGTCTAAAGATGTTACTAGCAGGAAAACGACTGTTAGCTTGGTTTGCACCTGAGTTATCGGGAATTGGGGTCAACTTTTGCACAAAATTCCTCCACTGCACTACTCTATTTTTAGCAATGTTAAAAGTGGGAATAGAGTATTTTTCTAGCGCAAAAGAAGGGCGACCGTTGTTCAGGTTGAAGCTGCGGCGAATCACTGTAATTTCTGGTTTCCCTAACCCGTAAGCTGTGGCGATGGAACGGGCGAGATTGCAGCTAATTTTGAAGCGTCCCATCTCAATATTGCCATTTTCCGCTTGATAAGACCAATTGTAACCCTCAGAAGCACGATCGCGATCGCACAGAAAATGAGAAATCTCAAACATCTTGGCAATATGAACATCGTACAACCGCAACTTGCGGCTGCCGGCAGATTTTGCAGTGTTGCGATCGGGTACAATAAATTGTATCGGTTGCCAGCTATCTTCAGGGGAATAATTAAACCAACGGATTTCTGTAATCGGGAGTTCAGTCCTTGCTAACGCTGAGTTTGGTGTCAAAGGTGCGTGAAGCGAAGCTATCCCGAAGGGAATCGTAAAAGCAGTCACCACACCAGCAAAAATCGCCCCAAATAGCCATCTTCTCCTCATCCTAATTTCCCCCTAAGTAGGTAAGCGCAAAAAAACCATAGCATCTTGTAAGGGGCGAGTGCGAGTTAATATCTCTCATACAAATCTCTCCTACAATAACGGTAAGGTGCGCCGTGCACACCCTACAGATATAAGTTGTGCGTCTCCGACTACAAAGCTTAACGCTTCCGAGCTAAAATAGCAGAATTTGCTATTAAAATTAAATCAGATTCTCGTCCATTCTTAATTGCTACGGTATACATAAAATTCTGACTTTTCCACTCAAGAGTTGCTGTGCAGTAAGCCCCGCAACCATTGTGAAAAACTCCTTTCACTCGGTCAGCCAGTTGAACATTTTTTAAGGTCTTAGTTACCCCTTCTACTTTGGTAGAAAAATCACCGCCTTTCTGACCTCGAATTTCCCCCAAACTGCAAGCTCCCGCACCTCGGCAATCTGCTGTATACTCCATAGAAATAGTATAGCTGTCCGCTTCCGCTTGGCTTTGATAGTAAAGCTTCTGCGAAATAGGGAGCCGACTGGGGAGGAAAATGGGTACTTGTGTTTTGCCTTTTAACTGCTGCAAGATTTGACTTACCGGAACAGCCGTACCCGCTACAGCAACAGATTTTGTTTCCGGCGGTAGCTGCGACAATTCGCACGCACCAAAAACTCGCGATACAGGTACTAAAGCAGTCAATACACACGCCGAAGTCGCCAAAAGTAATAATAATTTATTGTTCACTGTGTTTTTCCTTGATGCCGAAACAGTCCAGTTTTACGTTGAAGCACATTCACCTATTTACAACGATACTCGAAAATACCAAACTCCCAATAGGCATTCCGCAAAAAAGCCAGTTTAACTTTTTGTTTACAAATTCCCTAAAATATGCAGTTACAGATAAAATATAGAAGGAGACAAATTTAGGTATCGAACGTGGAACTACAAGAGTATTTACGTCAGCACGGATTGGAAACTTTGTCCGAAACTTATCATATCAAAGTTACCCGCCACCGCCAATATCCCGATCTAGTCTGTCTGAAATACTCGCAGATAGAATCTCCCCTGGGCGAAAAAATAGTCCAGCAGTGCCGAGGCATTATTTTAGATTCATCTCAAGATTGGCAGATAGTTTCTTATCCCTACGACAAATTTTTTAATTACGGAGAAATTCACGCCGCTGCAATTGATTGGAGTCATGCCAAAGTTTATGAAAAACTAGACGGTTCTCTGACTGTACTGTATTTTTACAAGGGAGAATGGAGAGTGCAATCTAGCGGCACTCCCGACGCCAGCGGCGAAGTTAATGGTTTTGGATTCAGCTTTGCCGAACTTTTTTGGAAAGTTTGGCAAGAATTGGGATATCAATTGCCGGAAGAAACCGACCAGTGTTTTATCTTTGAATTGATCACGCCTTACAATAGAATAGTTGTCCAGCCAAAAAACAATCAAATCGTGATCCACGGGGTTCGCAATACTCAAACGCTGCTAGAAACAGACCCGAGTCTTTGGGCCAATAAATACGGGTGGGAATTGGTCGCATCCTATCCTTTAACTAGCTGGAAAGAAGTTATCGAAGCGGCTCAACATTTAGATCCGATGAATTCGGAAGGGTATATTATCTGCGATGCTAACTTCAACCGAGTTAAAGTTAAGTCTCCGCAATATGTCGCGATTTCCCATCTCCGCGAAGGGTTTTCCACCCGGCGCCTGATAGAAATTGTTTTAACTAATGAAGGAGAAGAGTTTTTAGCTTATTTTCCTGAGTGGAGTGAGTTGTATCAACAAGTTAAGGACAAATATCAATCTTTGGTTGAAGAAATCGAGGAAGCTTACCGACAGCACGAACATATCGAAGTTCAGAAAGATTTTGCCTTAGCTGTGAAACATTTGCCGTATTCCGGGATTTTGTTTTCTTTGCGGGCCCGAAGAGTTGCGGGAGTGAAAGAAGCTCTGCGCGATGTTACTCTTCATAAAATAGAAGAGTTATTGGGTTTAGATTACATCCATTTAGGTTTGTAGAAGAAGGAAGGCACTCTAAGAGATTTTGACACGGATACACGGATTAATGATCGAGCGTGAGGCAAATGTTTAAGAAAGAGGGAAGAGGGAAGTTCGGCAACGGATTATGTAACGGATGTAACGGATGTCAGGAAGAGGTAAGTATTTAAACAATGCCCAATGCCCAATGCCCTGTTTGGCCAATGCCCAATGCCCAATTACCAATTACCAATTACCAATTACCATGAAAAAAGTTATTGTACTTGTCGGTTTACCTGCTTCGGGAAAATCTCAATTTGCTAGGGAATTGCTGCTATCGGAACCTGCAAAATGGGTTCGTAGCAATAAAGATTTGCTCAGAGAAATGGCTCACGCTTCTCATTGGTCGCCTGCGAATGAAAAGTTTATTGTGCAGTTGAGAGATACGATTATTTTGATGGCTTTGGAAAGCGGCAAGCACGTCATTGTTGATGATACTAATTTTGGGCCTCACATCGAGCATATCAAGGAGTTGGTTAAAGGTAAAGCTGTTGTCGAAGTTAATGATTCTTTCCTACAAGTTCCGGTGGAGGAATGTATTAAACGGGATTTGAAAAGACTTAATTCGGTGGGCAAAGATGTGATTATGAAGATGTACAATAAGTACGTGCGGGTTCCCGTTGTGCCGCCGGAATATAACCCGGATTTGCCGGATGCAATTATTGTGGATATGGACGGCACATTAGCGCTTCTCAATGGCAGAAATCCTTTTGATGCTTCTACGTGCGATCGCGATTTGCCCAATCAGCCCGTCTTAGATACCGTTCGCAAGTGGCAAACCAGCGCCCATATTATTGTAGTGTCGGGCCGCACAGATGACTGTCAACCTCAAACTGAAAAATGGTTGCAGCAGTATGAGGTTAATTATGCCGCTCTTTATATGCGGAAAACCGGAGATATGAGGAAGGATGCAATTATGAAGGAAGAATTTTATCGGCGGCATATTGCAGAGAAATATAATGTTAAGTTTGTGTTGGACGATCGCCAGCAAGTTGTTGATATGTGGCGGTCGTTGGGATTGACTGTATTTCAAGTAGATGAAGGGGATTTTTAAGGCAGGGTTTGTTTGCGCGGGCGATCGCAACTTCCAACCATTGTCCCACCCCTAATGCTACAATCAAAGTAACATTGACAAAAATTTTGTTATGATATCCATTCCCCAACCACCCCCAAAAATGACCGTTGAGGAATATCTCGAATGGGAAGCTCAACAAGATATTCGCTACGAATATGTCAACGGCGAAGTTTTTGCCATGACGGGTAGTACAATCCCCCATAACGATATTGCACTTAACTTTTACAGAAACTTGTACCCGCATCTGCGTTCTAGAGGTTGTCGAATCAACGTGTCAGACGTGAAATTGCAAGTCAGCTTTCAAAGCCGTTACTACTACCCTGATGTGATAGTCAGTTGCGACCCTCAAGACCTCAATTCCCGCACATTCATTCAGAATCCTAAAATAATTGTGGAAGTTCTTTCACCCAGTACAAGTGCTAAAGATCGGGATGAAAAATTCACTTGTTACCTAAAAATTCCGACTTTGCAAGAGTATATCTTGATTGATTCACAAAAGATTTTTGTTGAGCGTTACTGTCGGGGAGAGGGCAGAATGTGGCTTTACTATTCTTACACTGCTGGGGAGATTGTAACTTTATCAAGCATTGAGTTTGATTTGCCGATCGCACTTTTGTATGAAGGGGTTGGATTTGAAACAGAAACAGAAACAGAAGGACAAAAACACACCTAATTTTGCAGCTTTTTTATGAACAGGCAAGATGCCTGTTCCACAGAGAGTGAATTTTATTTTGTGGTGGGCTTCGACGCCGCCCATAAAAGCCGATAATGAACAGGCAAGATGCCTGTTCCACAATTATTTATCTATCGCGTCCAAGCCAGCCAGCGATTAAACAAATTTTTCACAAACGGCGTCAAACGAGTGCGATTGTAAGCATCTCCGGCTTTCCGAATTGCATCAGCTTGTGTCGGATACGGGTGAATTGTGCTAGCAATCTTTCCCAAACCAATATTGTTAACCATTGCCAAAGTAATCTCGCTGATCATATCCCCAGCGTGTCGCGCTACAATAGTTGCACCTAATATTTTATCGCTACCTTTTTTAACGTGAATTTTCACAAATCCTTCCTCTTCGCCGTCAATAATTGCCCGATCGACTTGACTGAAAGGAATTAAAAATGTATCGATATCAATGCCTTTTTCCTTAGCCTCGTGTTCCCCAATTCCGACGCGCGCAATTTCCGGGTTTGTGTAAGTACACCAAGGTATCGTCAAAGCGCTGAGCTTTTTGCGCCCGAAAAACAGAGTATTTTGAATCACCATTCTCGCCGCAAAATCAGCAGCGTGAGTAAATTTATGTTTCATGCAAATATCGCCTGCGGCATAAATGCGGGGATTAGTAGTTTGCAAGTTGTCGTTGACAAAGACGCCAGTTTGTGTATCGTATTCGACACCGACAGCCTCCAGATTCAATCCTTCGACGTTGGGCGATCGCCCTGTACTCACAATAATTTCATCTACTGTTACCGATGCTTCCTTACCTTGAGATTTATAATAAATTACTTTGCCTGCATTTGTTTTCTCAACGCGCTCTATTTGGGATTCTAGTATTAGTTGAATTTCTTCGCGTACAAAAGCCTGCTGCACGATTTTAGCAGCATCCGCATCTTCTTTGTCTAAAATCTGAGCATTTTTGTGCAGCAATACGACTTCCGAACCCAGCCGGCGAAAGGCTTGAGCCAATTCGCAGCCGATCGGCCCTGCGCCAATTACTGCCAAACGCTGAGGTCTTTCTGTAAGGTTAAAGACAGTTTCATTTGTCAAATATCCAGCTTCTTGTAAGCCCGGTATTTGCGGTTGTAGCGCCCTTGCACCTGTGGCAATTACTGCTTTTTTAAAGCGGAGAGTTTGACCTGCAACTTCTACTGTATTGTTGCTAGTAAAACGACCAGAACCTAAAAAAACATCAACTCCTAATTTGTACTGGTAGCGTTCAACAGAATCAACATCGCTGATTCCCGCCCTGATGCGGCGCAGCCGTTCCATCACAGCGGCAAAATCCACTTCTACACTGCCATAAACATTAACACCAAATTTATTTGCTTCCCAGATATCGCCGACAGTGCGAGACGATCGAATTAAAGCTTTTGACGGCACACAACCGACATTCAAACAGTCGCCGCCCATCAAATGTTTTTCAATCAAAGCAACTTTCGCGCCCAAACCTGCGGCACCTGCAGCCACAATTAATCCAGCGGGTCCCGCGCCAATTACTACTAAATTATAACTGCTAGCCGGCTGCGGATTTACCCAATCGGGCGGATGCAAATAGGAGACTAATTTCTGGTTGTGTTCGTCCATCGGGGGGACTGTTACGCGATCGACTTTTGACTGCGACATTGGCAAATTATCCTAATTAAATACTTTCTTCCAAAGCTTTGCTGGCTATGCGAGTGATAAAGACAGTAACAGCGACTGTAGCAAGAAAACTGATAATATTAATCAACCATTTTACGGCGGAATCTTGAGGACTTGCATACACAGTTTTTGTGCCTATCGCAGCAACCTCTCCCACCAAAGAACCGGAGTAAACGTACATAATTGTACCCGGTATCATGCCAAAGGAACCCAGCACGTAATCTTTCAAAGAAACTTGAGTAATTCCCAGAGCGTAATTCAATAAATTGAAAGGAAATAAAGGACAAAGACGAGTCAAAAAAACTATTTTTAATCCTTGTTGGGAAACTGCGCGATCGAGAGCTTTAAACTTGGGATGAGATTCCATATATTTTACCACGCGATCGCGGCACAAATAGCGCCCGATCGCAAAAGCAAATACCGCACCTAAAATGGATGCCGCAAATACGTAAACTGAACCCCACCACAAACCAAAAATCGCCCCCCCTCCCAGCGTCAGTAACGAACCCGGTACAAACAGCACAGTAGCCAAGTTATAAGTAGCTACAAAAGCCACCGGCCCCCACCACCCTAAATCCTCAATCCGCATTAACAGAGTTCTCAAAACATCTTGAACGTAGGCAGATCTAGTTGCTACAATTAAGAGAGCGAGCAAAAGTGCGATCGAAAAAAACAACACTATGCGTTTAAATTTTCCCCTAGCATAATCTTGGATTCGTTCTTTGGCCATGATTCATCCGCAAATATTTATCAGCATTATACTCCAAACTTAAATTATTACTGTAAACTACCCTACAAGCGATCGTCATGACACCAAAAACCCAACTTCCAATCCCCGAACATTTCGACCCCAAAAAAGTAGGCGAAGTCTGGCGAGTCCCCTACCGAGAACGCGCCGCCCAAGCGAAACATTGGGCAAAGCAGCACAGCATCCAGCCAGCATCCAGCGACAAAAACCGCATTTGTTTGCTGATAATCGATGCCCAAAATACCTTTTGTTTGCCCGAATTTGAATTATTTGTCGGCGGGCGTTCCGGTAGCGGTGCTGTTGATGACAACCTGCGGCTGTGCGAATTTATTTACCGCAATTTAAAGGCAATTACAACCATTGCGCCCACAATGGATACCCACACCGCTATGCAAATTTTTCATCCAATCTTTTGGATCAATGAAGCAGGCGAACACCCCCTACCAGCCGCAACTTCTATTACACTCGAAGAAGTAGAAAAAGGTATTTGGAAAGTCAATCCCGCCGTCGCCGATAGCATCAGCGGGGGAAATTTTTTAGCACTGGAAAAACAGGCTTGCCACTACGTCAAAAAACTCAGCGCCGATGGGAAATATCCCCTGACAATTTGGCCTTATCACTCGATGTTAGGTGGCATCGGACACGCCCTGGTTTCGGCGGTGGAAGAAGCAATATTTTTTCATACTATAGCCCGCAACAGCCAAGCACTTTTTGAAATCAAAGGCGGGAATCCACTGACAGAAAACTATTCTGTTTTGCAGCCTGAAGTTTTAGATGGATTCGACGGCAATCCGATTGCGGAAAAGAATGCTAAGTTTATTGATAAATTACTTGATTTTGATGCAGTAATTATTGCCGGACAAGCGAAAAGTCACTGCGTTGCTTGGACAATTGATGATTTGTTAACGGAAATTTTTGCGCGAGATCCGAATTTGGCAAAGAAGGTTTATTTGCTGGAAGATTGCACTTCGCCTGTGGTTGTTCCGGGTGTTGTTGATTTTACGGAACAAGCAGATGCAGCTTATCAAAAATTTGCGGCGGCGGGAATGAATATTGTTCAATCTACTGAGTTAATTCTGGGCGATTAAAGACGAGTGGTTTCTCTTGGGGTTTTCAGTGGAAAAAAGTATACAGGATTAGGCAGAGGCGGTAATTTGTGTTTGCTTGGCACTCTGGTGCGATCGCATTTAACTGATAGCTTATGATATCATATCCAAAACGCACACTGACTATATAAGTTTAATCAAGGAGTTTCCCGATGACTGAAAGCGAAATTTATAGTGTTGTTCTGTTTCGGGATGCGAGTGTGCGAGCAATTTCAAAACTATCGGTGGCCATAGCCACGACTCTTCTGAGCACAGTTGTAAATGCAACCCCAGCCGACGCAGTTCCCGTCACCTACGATTTCACCATCACTGTTACCAAAGGCGGGTTAGCGGGCAATTCATTCAACGGTTCTTTCACCTACGATGATGCCAAATTGAAGGGAAAGGGAGTGGAAGAATTGGGAATTAGTGAGGGATTAACGACCTGCCTAAATTACCTTGGACGCACTTATCGCGAAACCGATGATACCAGTTATCCTAACTTTCCCACACTCAGATTTGAGGATGGTAAGATTACACAGCTAAACTTCTGGATTCAGCCGAATCAGCGAGTTAATTGGTGGAATTTACCTGGATGGGAAGTCAAGCTGTCTGAGCCTAAAATGAGCGATTCAACTGTTCCCAATTGTCAAAAACGGTGAGGCGTAGCCAACGTGCGATCGACGGTAAAAATATACGAGTAATTAGATGCAACTGCCTACGCTTACGGTAATTTCATGCAGCCACGCTACCAAGGTGCGATCGCCGATCATCTGCTGGGGCGATCGAATATTTGCGATCGCTAAGCTGTCGCGCATTTAAATTGTAGATTGAGGGCGGGCGGGACGCCCAACACCTACTCCCCACAAGACTTTAAATTTTTTTGACATACCATTTAAATGCAGAACAGCTTAGGAACGGATGACTCAAAGATTGTTGGAAAAAAACCGCATGATTCCTATTTTCTGTCGGTCAAGAGTGCCTCTGCGGTTGACGATTTTCAATAACTATTTCCCATCCAATCTGGGGACTTCTTGCAAAAAACTGCCGCTCAACATTAACTCAGTAATCCGGTCTAAGTTGCCGCTGACTTGCAATTTTTTATCTGTTTGAAAGCGCTCGATATCTGCTTTTAAATTCCCGCTATTATATCCTAATTTACTCAAATAGTCAATAGCTTGCTGATTGCTTAACAAGATATCAGCAGACCGGAAAATCGGCACGTATTGCTCGCGCCAAACCTGGGCAAAAGTTGCCCTATCTAAATAGAAAATCCTGCCCCGCGCCGGGTCTCCAATGGCAGCTACACTGTCATTCATTCCCAGCAAAGCGACCGCGTGCGGTAGCTTCCGAGGGCCGTCAAATAGCCAAACTGCTAGCACTCCGGGGCGATTAATTTGCTGAATTTGCTCCCAAGTTGGCGTTAGTTCGATCGCATTTACGCCCAAAGCTCTTGCTGCTATAATTAACTGCGGCATCGAAGTTCCCAAGCGACTCGTCCGGGCAAAACGCGCTACACTCGATTCCGTCGCATCGATTCCCCAACGCCTTAACACTGTTGCTAGGGCGGCGGGGGCGCAACTGCTGTTAGATGTTTGTCGAAACACACCGTTTGCCTGCAAATTATCTATTAAATCAGCGTAAATTGGCGCCATGAAATAGTTTTCAGCGCTTGTAAATCCTCCCAATCCCAACAAGCAAATTAAAATTACTGCGATTACTTGGGGTCGCGCTGTCAACCAACTTATACTAAAGCCAATACCGCAGACTCCCATCAACATCACTCGTAGCAAAGTCCAAGTAACTCGCATCCCGTGAAAGCGCCACTCGATCGGCAAAACAGGCATTTGAGGCATATTTAGAGCCAGTAGCAGCAAGGCAATATAAAAACCCAAAAACAGCAGGGCGATCGAATTTCTGCCCTTAAACAAATCATTAGCCGTCACTCCAGATCGAACTAACACCCGCCCGAAGCGCATTCCCCAGACAAACAGCACCGAACCCAGCACCAGCGTCACTACTATTTCCATGAACTCAAAATTTTGTTGCTTAACTAGGTTGTAACATTTATGCGATCGACTTGAACCCCAATCAATAGTGGGAGAGAGGAATAGTGGGAAAGAGGAATAGTGGGGGAGAGAATTTGACGATGTTTGGGTTTCCTTCCTGAATTTCTCGCTACAATCGAATAAACAGGATTTATCCAAAATCGAAGCAGGTAAAACAACCCTTAATTCTCAAGGCTTTGACCTGCATAGCTTGCTGGATATTAAGTTTTTTCAGGTTTTTCTTGATGAGTCTGAGTCAATGGTTGAGAATGAGATAATTCCGCTACCTAACCCAACAGGAGATATTGCCATGTTTGCCAACTTAAAGCTGACAAACCGGAGGCGACTAGGATATGCAGTTCCCATTGCTTTGAAGGGAATTAATTTGTTTGTTTTTTCAAGATAGGAAAATTTTAAGATGATTAACTTCAAAGCCCCCAAATTAAGAGAGCGTATTCTGTGGGGATATTCCCTACCGATTTTTCTTTCAGTTGGAGCAGCTAGTTTGGTTTTCTTTAATGCTAAAGAAGTCGAAGACAAAGCCAAACTGCTCAATAATTCTAATGCTGTTGTTATAGCCTTGAAAGCTCAACAGCTAGGATTTGCAGGTATGCAAAAAGCTGCTCGTGGGTATTTTTTGGCAAAAGATAGTGCTTTCTTAACTGAATACAATGAAGAGGCAAACAGCTTTGACAAAGCCTATCAGGATTTACTTGATCGGGCAAAAAACCCGCAACAGCGCCAGCGGCTAGATGAAATGAAGGTATTAAAAAATCAGATAGACCAAGGCTATAAACAAGCCTTTTCTTTGGTTGCTCAAGGTAAGCGAGACGATGGAGTTAACTTATGGAAGACACAAATTGTACCAAAGCTTCGTCAGGTTGATGCTATAGCTAAGGAGTTTCAAAGCACCGAGGAAGGGATTTTAATTGAGCAAGAAAAAGAGCAAATTCAAGCTTTGCAGTTCCTGACTACAGTGGTGATTTTAAGCACTGCTTTAGCTGCACTTACGGCAATTGCGATCGCTTTGTGGATTGCTTCAGGCATTGCAAAAAGCATGAATCAGTCGGTCAATATGATTGTTAGTTCTTCCACAGAAATTGCGGCCACAGTGGAACAGCAGGAACGCACAGCCGCACAGCAATCGAGCTCTGTAAATCAAACTACAATCACAATGGATGAGTTGGGTGCTGCTTCCCAACAATCAGCCCAGCAAGCCCAAGCTGG
>NZ_JAUBSH010000135.1:0-15542 GCF_036704705.1 Microcoleus sp. K1-B1
GGACACCGTACGACGCAATGATTCGTCGGCAATCTCAGATGGCTCAATGCTTTGCAGTAAGGTCTCTACTAATTGGTCAGCAGATGTTTTTTGCGTCATGCTTTATATTCTACCATGCTCTTCGTATTTGTGAACCTTCTTTTTTGCTGTTACCCCTATTTATTGAGCGGATACGCGGAAACGATATAACTCAAATGAGTGACACTCCAATGTGTGAACTAACACAAGTGTCACTATAAAAAGCGACTGTGAAGCCATCGAAGACAGCAGTTATACCTGAAATATCAAATGAAAACACTCGAATGCACAGAGGATTTCCATCATGTTTACAGAAGAAAAAACTCTCAATAATCAAGCTATCGCTGTCGTCGCCGATACTACTTCTCAATCAACTCTTGCAGTTGCTGAAGCGTCTGGACTGATGAAACCTACTTTAAAACGGGGTTCTACTGGTCCAGCCGTCAAGGAACTGCAACAGCTTTTATATCATTGGGGATATTATTACGGTTTTTCGATCGATGGTATTTTCGACACCTATGTTGAAGATGCCGTCAAAGACTATCAACACCGCGTCTTTTTAGCTGAAGATGGGATTGTCAGTCCTCTAACCTGGCAAGCACTATACTCTGGTGCACCTGTGAATATGCCGACTCTGATGAATGGTAGCTCAGGTAATGCTGTCAAAATTGTTCAGAATGTCTTGAAAATGAATGGATACTATTTCGGTTTTGTTGACGGATACTTCGGGGTTATGACCAAAGTAGCGGTGATCCAGTTCCAAACGATTAAGGGTTTACCAGCCGATGGAATTGTCGGGCCTAGAACTTGGCACGCTTTGAGCAAGTTACCGCACTAAACAACGGTATATCTCACTTGTATAGGACTTACGTGCCGACTCTAATTGTAGGGTGTGAAACGCGCACCTTACAACTACAGGTAGTGTAGTTTCTCAGTTATTGCGTAAGTCCTGTTAGTTAAGCTTTAATCATTTATGAGGTTAATCAAATGACACATTCTGCTACCCTTGAAGCTCAAGCAAATTCTGCTGAACACGGACAAGAGCTGGCTGAATTTTTTCAGGAAAATAATGGAAACTACTCGGCAATGCGAGCGATGAGTTTTATTGCACTGATTGCAGCAATTGTGTTTGGCGTCATCACAATAAATAGCAAGAATGCTGATGGCAAATACATTACAACTTCTTTTTTAGTTGCTGCTTTTGCACCAAAAGCTGTTCAAAAATTTGCAGAACGTCCTTAAAGAGTTGACAGTTGATATCATTTCCGGTAACACCGGAATGATGTTGACGGTTGACGGTTGACAGTGAACTGTGAACTGTGAACTGTGAACTGTGAACTCGAATTTACTATTCCGATGCTAACGGATTTGATATGACAGTTGATAGTTGCGGGCGGAGTTTTTAGGACAATGATTTAAACTGAACTTCTGCCTACGAGGGGAAGTTCAGTTGTAAAATCTCTCAACGATCGCCCTTATTTGCTCCATCAGTTCGCTTTATTCTTCCACGCGATAGCCCAATTCGGCTAAACGGGTGCGGGACTGCCGCCACTTCGGCTGCACCTTGACAAATAGCTCCAAATATACTTTGCCTTCAATTAACTTTTGAATCTGTTCTCGCGCCGCACTGCCGATCGACTTGAGCATACTGCCGCTTTTACCGATTAAAATACCTTTTTGGGAATCCCGTTCGACGTGAATTGTCGCCAGAATGCGGGTAATTTTTGCTTCTTCTTGAACTATGTCGATCGCAATTGCTACGGAATGCGGCACTTCTTCCCGCGTCAGCAGCAAAATCTGTTCCCGAATCAATTCGCCCATAATAAAGCGTTCCGGCTGGTCAGTCACCAAATCGGGCGGATAATAGTAAGGCCCAACGTCCAAATGTTCGATTAACAATTGTTGCAGCGGCTCGACACCCTCGCCCGTGAGAGCGGAAAATTTCACTACAGGCCACTCAGGATTGACTATTTGCTCGTAAGTTCGATCGATCAACACGGAATCCTCCGGTTGTTCGTCCAACTTATTCATCCCCAAAATCACCGGAACTTTGCAATTGCTGAGAATTTCGACAATATATCGATCGCCCCCTCCCGATTCCACGGAACCATCCACCACAAACAGCACCACATCCACCGACTGAATCGCTGTGCGGGCATTCTGCACCAAAACCTTGCCCAATTGGTGATGTGGCTTGTGAATTCCGGGAGTATCTACAAAAATAATTTGTGCTTCCGGTGTCGTTAGGATGCCCCGCAGCCTGTTACGTGTCGTCTGAGACACCGGCGAAGTAATCGCAATTTTCTGCCCCACCAACTGATTCATCAGCGTTGATTTTCCGACATTCGGGCGTCCGACAATACCCACAAAGCCCGATTTGTAACCCGCCGGAGCCGCGGGAACACCCATAATGTCCGATACGTCGATAAATTTACTATCTTCCACTAAAATCACCTATTTTCAAGCCCCTTCTCTGTCTATTGTCGCCTGAAAATACTCAAACGGTCATCGATGCACTGTAGCATCTTTCTCGCCCTGGTATGGCGCGCCACACTCAAACCTCGATCGAGCCGCAAACCAGTGTTAAAACGTGATACGCGATCGGCAAAACTTGATATCTGAGACAAAATTTGATAAAGTTCCAATGACATCGCTCAAAAATGAATCATTCTGGTAAAACCGACTCCCCAATGCTGTAACAACTTCAGATGTGTAAATATCTAACTCAACTGAAACTCTTCTACAGTTTGTCAGGCCAACCAGTTTTAACATTTTTGAAGATGTTTGGTAATAAATTAGGTAAGTTGAACTCAAACTGAAAAGCTCAATATCATCAGGCGCTTTCTCAATAAAAGCTAGTGTCTTTTGAGCATACCTAAATTAGTGCTAATCGTCATAAAGTTGAGGAGATGAATCAGATGAAATCGAAATTATTTTGGAGTGCCTGCACCGTTTTGGTAGCAAGCTTGCCTGTTCCCGCCTTGGCTCAAACAAGCCCTCCTACAAGCCCTCAAGCAGATTTTGACTACAAGGGCGGCTCAATGAAATACCAGTTGCTACCGGGCAGAATCCAAGACAGAACCTTGCCCAAAGCCTTTGACTTTCCAATTATTACCAATGTTGGTACTGACACTAGCATCACCTCGGATTTCCTAATTACCGATCAGTTTCGCGCCCCAGCGGGTCGTACAGAATACACCGGAGCTCTCACCGCCTGGGCAGCATCAATCAGAGAATGTCTGGCAAAACAGCCCCTCTTGATTCGAGCCAGCACTAAGAACCCGGTTCGGATTAATGGTAGAGTAGGCACGATTGTCAGAAACGCAAATAACCGTGCAGTTTGCAAATAAGCCAGCAATATCACGAGGGCTAAATTGACCGTAATTGCTGTAAGGGCGGGTTCACGAATATCTCCCATGCAAGCATCGATACAGTAAACCCGTCACCGCAGCGATATTGGGGTCAATCGAGGCCAGTTGATATAACTTCCGCTATCTTAAAGATAAAAACTAGAGAGTGTTTTTGAACAAAAAGAGCAATAGAAAACCTATTGCTCTTTTTGTTGACGAAATTTCAATTAATATCTATTAGGACTTATATGATATCGGCTGAAACGACATCATACAAGAGGTTTGTAGTGAGGAATGCAAGTCCTTATCAAAGTTTAAGGACTTGCATTCCTCACTGCAAACGAGATAATTACGCAGAAACCAGCTTGTTTCCCAAAAATCCCGTGGAACCGGAGGGATATGGATTTTAACACCTGGTTTATGAAAGTTTGTCTGCGTAATTCACGATTTAGTAGCGCAAAATTCATGTGTACTCAGTAAAATTTCGCCATAATCAGGAATCCAAGCTAGCCACTGTTCTTCCGAAGATTCACACAACAGCCACGCTTCGTCAAAGCTGAATGCGGTTGGCGGATTGAACAATTTAACCCACATAGAAGGAGTTAATTTTGGTGCAGGTACGGCGCAGCCAAATTTTTCCCAGTCGCGGACACTGGCGAAGCTTCCGGGCGTTGGTTGGGATTGCCAAGTACGAATATCTGTTTGCAGTTGCATAACTACTCCTGTCTAGCTAAGAGTCTGCACCAGGGCGCGGTTGAAACAACGCAGAGCGAAGGCGCAGATAAACTTTGATTATGTAGTCTATGTTACCGAATTATATAGGCGAATGTGTAACGTTGTAGCAAAAATTTACAATCGAGAGGAGAAAACTGGCTCAAAGCTGAAAAAGTCGATCGGCTATTGTTCAGCTCGGCAACGCTCGCCTACCATAGCAAACAACATCTGATATCGTTTCCCGCTGCATCGTCAGGTGATAAATTAGAGGGCAATTCATGAATGATTGTTACAAGTCGCCACCTATCTCGGCGCAATTTTCAGTTGTTCGATTCACAGTCAACAGTCAACAGTCAACATCATTCCGGTGCAACCGGAATTGATATGATTTATTTCAAAAATTCCGACATGAACCAAACTGCAAAATCCCAGTGGAAAACTCTAGACCGCTTTGTAGAAATCAACTCTCATTGGGTAAAACTAATCGCCGAACATCTCGAAACAACCGAAGGAAAAACAGTAGAATATTGGCGAGTAGAAAGAGCAGATTCAGTTGTAATCTTGACAATTCAAGCTGACAAATTGCTGTTTCCCCCACCGATGTATCGCCCCGGTGTGGCAGAAGCAACCCTCGATTTTCCCGGCGGTCGCGTACCAGCCGAAGCCACGCCAGCAGCAGCCGTTCCAGCTATAATCAAGAAAGAATTAGGCGTGACAGAAAGTGCGATCGCCCGCATCGAACCGATCAACACCATTGGCTGGGCAGTAAACAGTTCCTTCTCCAATCAAAAACTCTACGGTTTTGTTGCAGAATTGCACCCTACAGCAACAGTAAGCCCCGAACGGATCGGTGCTGAATATCCTGTCACGCCAGACGGAATTCGCGACTTGCTCAAAGAATTAACTTGCCTCCAATGTCGAGGATTACTGTTAGAATGGCAAAATCAAGTCGATTTTAGATTTTAGAATTGGGAATTGTCCCCCCATGCTCGCTGATTTGAATTTTAGGACTTAGGCTCATAAACCCGGTTTCTCTGACAAATCTTGGCTTAAGCAGCAACTTATCTAAGAAAAAAACCGGGTTTCTAGCCCCTTGTCTGTAAGTTCTAAAATTCCTGAAAACCCAAATCACCGGAACTAATCATGCCTCTCAATAATGAAGTTGCTGTCGAATGCCTCGACGTGACATATCGCCTCAACCGCAGGCATTTAGTAGACAAACTGAATTTCAAAGTGCTGCAAGGAGAAGTTTTAGTATTACTGGGACGCAGCGGGAGTGGCAAAACTACTACCATGAAATTGATTAACAATTTACTAACGCCAAGCAGCGGCGAAGTTCTTGTCATGGGAAAACCGACAACTCAGTGGAACCCAATTCAACTGCGCCGAAAAATTGGTTATGTTATTCAAGAAATTGGTTTGTTTCCCCATTTTACCGTCGAGCAAAACGTCGGTTTAGTGCCAAAATTGGAAGGTTGGGAGGGCGATCGTATTCAATCTCGCGTCCGGCAACTGTTAGAATTAGTCAACCTCGACCCCCAGCACTTTGCCAAACGCTATCCCCATCAGTTATCCGGCGGACAGCGGCAGCGGGTAGGCGTCGCTAGAGCACTGGCGGCTGACCCTCCGATATTGTTAATGGACGAACCGTTTGGTGCTTTAGACCCCATTACTCGTCTGGAATTGCAGCGAGAATTCGGTCAATTGCAGCAGCAACTGGGCAAAACTGTGATTTTTGTGACTCACGGCATTCAAGAAGCTTTTTTGTTAGCTTCTAGAATTGGTTTGATGCAAGATGGACGCTTGGTTGAATTGGGATCGCCCGATGATTTTCTGAAATCTCACCATCCAGAAGCTCGCGCATTTCTGGAATGTTTGCAATTGCCCGGAACGGGGTAATAATATGATGTGCGATCGCATCATTCGTTTATGAGTATGGCTGGGTTTTTGAAGCTGATGGCGGGAAATTAAATATATTGGTGAACCCATTCCTACGAGATATTAAATTATACCATAATTTACACTTCCGAATTCCTAATTACTAATTTTTCCATGATGCAATTTATCAATCGGTATGGTGCGGAGATAGTTCAGCGCGCCAGTGAACACTTATATTTAGTAACTGTTGCAATTTTTATCGCTATTATTGTGGGGATGCCCCTGGGAATTTTAGCCACGAGAAAACCAAAATTGAAAAAGCCAATCTTGGGATTTGCTAATATTATGCAAACAATTCCCAGTTTAGCTTTGTTTGGCTTGCTAATCCCGGTGCCAGTAGTGGGTGGAATAGGCGATCGCACGGCAATTATCGCCCTCACTCTGTATTCTTTACTGCCAATTATCCGCAATACTTATACTGGTATTGTCGGCGTCGATCCAGCGATTACGGAAGCCGGAAAAGGCATGGGGATGACTGATATGCAACTATTATGGCAAGTGGAAATTCCCCTGGCGCTGGGCGTGATTCTGGCGGGGGTGCGAGTTGCTGCGGTAATTGCGATCGGACTCGCTACAATCGCCGCTGCAATTGGTGCCGGCGGCTTGGGGGTGTTTATTTTTCGGGGCGTTGCTACCGTCAACAATCAGTTACTTTTGGCTGGGGCAATTCCGGCCGCTTTAATGGCATTAGCTGCGGATTTTGGGCTGGGTTTGGTAGAAGCGCGCCTCTCGAAAAGTACCTTAAAAACTATTAATGAGGAGTAAAATCCTGGCTACCTTCCGTCAGCGTTGTCACTCTCTACGAACCAGAAGCATTCGCAGGATTCGCTATCAGATTGCGGATTTCATTTGAGCGTTCAAGGTACTCTCGATCGCTCAAAACAGCTTGGCTTCCCTCCAGCGAAATAGCATCTGCCAAATCGATCCAAGAACGGCAACCGCCGTATTCAGGAATGTAGGGAATTTCGCGGATTTCTGCAAGGCGATAAGCCCGCAGCAATAAAATATATATTGGCTGAGTTTGTTTCCACTTCAGGCGATCGCTGACAAAATTTTCATTCCAAATATGGTACGGAAATAGCGCCGTAATTGCCGGTTCCCAAGCTACCAAAAAAACATCAGTAATCTCCGCCCAACTGCCAATTCTAATAACTTCTGGATGCCAACCAGATTCAACAGCATTGACTTGATGTGCAAACTCCGGCTTTAATAAACCCGGCTTTTGGTGTTCAAAAGTTGGATACAGCAAAACCTGTTTGTCAGTGACATTAAACTGTCCTGTTTGCTCGCGAATTCCCCCCTTCCGCAACAGCACAATCGTTTGACCTTGTTCCAAAGCATTAACTGCTACATTCCATTCTTTCAGCGCCCTAGTAGTTGATTTCATAGGAATTTAGTTGGGTTTTAACAATAGTAACAAAAATCGGTACTTTCAAGCAAGTACAGCCACTTTTTCCTGTTAAAATTGGCGTAGTCCTGACTATGCAGGACTACTTTATTTTGATAAAGAGAATAATTGGTTGGAGCACATCGTGGGTTAACTGCTGTTTTCTTTATTACTCTAACCGATAAAATAATCGTCTCTTCTGCGTCCAAGCTATCCTATACTATGACACCCGGTATATTCAGCAACTTGGTAGTTAATTTTTCAGGATTTGACTTAAATACTTAAGAAATTTCAAAGATTTTCGCAGGTATATTAAGTACCAAACAAGCATATTTAGATTTGTTAAAATTCAAATAGTATTCAAAAAGCATAGATTATACTTATTTAGAGTGCATTAAAACTGGTTTTTAATTCGGTTCTGTAATAAATATCAGTAGAGCTACTGAAATACCGCCTGGTCTTCAATTTCTTATTAGTGAAATTACGCACATGAGCCTTACTATTTTCGGTTACAACCTAAGCGAAGCTATTTACGAAAGTGTCAATACGATTATTTATCGCGGCACAAAAGAGGTTGATAGAACCTCCGCGATCATCAAAACCTTCAAAACCGAGCATCCGACACTCGAAGAAATTTCCCGCTTAAGACACGAACATAAAATCCTCAGACATTTAGAAAGTGAAGGAATAGTCAAGCCCATAGCCTTAGAAAACTATCATAACGGCTTAGCGCTGATTGTAGAAAATTTTAGCGGTCAATCTTTGAAAGATTTTCTCAACAATCAACCCTTGGCCATAAACGCATTTCTCAAAATCGGCATTCAGTTAGCAAACACTCTGGGAGAGATTCATCATAGTAATGTAATCCATAAAGACATTAAGCCCCAAAATATCTTAATTGACCCAGAGACAAAGGAAGTAAAAATTATTGATTTTAGCATTGCTTCTCTCTTAGAGCGAGAAAATCAAACCGTCACAAATCCCAACTTATTAGAAGGGACTCTCGCTTATATGTCGCCGGAACAAACTGGCAGAATGAACCGCTCAGTGGACTACCGCACCGACTTTTACTCCCTCGGCATTACATTTTATGAAATGCTGACTGGTAGGCTACCTTTTTCCGCAAAAGACCCCCTAGAATTCGTTCATTGCCATATAGCTAAAGCACCCATAGCACCTAAAAAGCTGAATCCAGAAATCCCGGATGCAGTTTCTGAAATAGTCATGAAATTATTATCTAAAACTGCTGAAGATAGATATCAAAGTGCTTTCGGAATAAAAGTTGACTTGGAAACCTGCCAGCAGATGCTTTCTTCAGGAGAGATTTCCCACTTTATTATAGGTCAACTAGACTCCTACAGCCAATTTCTGATTCCGCAAAAACTCTATGGACGGGAAAAAGAAGTTGCTAGATTACTAGAAGCCTTCACTCGCATCAGTGCTGGGACAACGGAAATGATGCTAGTTTCCGGTTATTCAGGTATCGGCAAATCTTCGTTGGTTAACGAAGTTGATAAACCTATAGTCGGAGCACGAGGGTATTTTATTTCTGGTAAATTTGACCAATTTAAGCGGAATATTCCTTATGCTTCTTTAATTCAAGCATTTCAAGGATTGATGCGGCAACTGCTCACGGAAAATTCCGCTCAAATAGCCATTTGGAAGGCTAAAATTCTGGAAGCACTTGGTGCCAATGGGCAAATTATTATTGATGTTATTCCCGAAGTAGAAAAGATTATTGATCCACAGCCTGCGGTTCCAACCTTGGGACCGACTGAATCTCAAAACCGATTTAATCGAGTGTTTCAAAAATTTATACAGGTGTTTAGTAAAGCCGAACACCCCCTAGTGATATTTTTGGATGACTTGCAGTGGGCAGATTCAGCTTCGCTTAAGCTCATCCAACTAATTATGACCGATCCCGATAGTAAATATCTGCTATTAATTGGGGCTTATCGGGATAATGAAGTTAGCGCCACTCATCCCTTAATTTATACTTTAGAGCAAATTAAAAATACCAGGGCGATAGTAAATAATATTATCCTCCAACCTTTGGATATATCTCATGTCAACCAATTAGTCAGCGAAACCCTTCGCAGTCAAGTTTCCGAAGTTTTGCCCCTGGCTGAGTTAGTTTTTCAGAAAACCCAGGGGAACCCCTTCTTCTTAACTCAATTGCTCAAATCCCTTTATCAAGACAAACTCCTATCCTTTGATTTCGATCGAGTTTGCTGGCAGTGGGATATGCAACTGCTTCAAGGCATTGATATCAGCGATAATGTAGTCGAATTGATGGTCAGCCAAATTCAAAAGCTGTCCTCCCAGACGCAGAATGTCTTAAAATTAGCTGCCTGTATTGGAGACCTATTCAGTTTAGAAGTTTTGGCAATTGCCAATAAAAAATCTCAGTCCGAGACGGCAATAAATTTATGGGAAGCACTACAATCTGGTTTGGTTATCCCGCTAAATAATTCCTACAAAATTCCCCTGCTATTTGAATCGGAAACATCGACAGAAAAGTTAACTGAGCAGTTTGATGTCATTTATAAGTTTTTGCACGATCGAGTGCAGCAGGCATCTTATTCTCTAATTCCCGACGAGCAGAAAAAAGAAACTCACCTAAAAATTGGTCAACTACTGCTGCATTCTACAACACCTGAAGAACGAAAAGAAAATATCTTTGCACTGGTTAACCAACTAAATTATGGAACCGATTTAATCACTTTGGAGTTGGAAAGATTTGAGTTGGCAGAACTCAATCTGATCGCTGGACAGAAAGCCAAAGCTGCCACAGCTTATGAGTCGGCTGTCAAATATTTGAAGGTGGGTTTGGAACTGCTTGGGGAGGATAGCTGGGAGAGTCAGTACGATCTAACGATCGCCCTCCATCTGGAAGCAGCAGAAACTGAATATATAAACACTAACTTTGAGCGATCGCAACAGTTGTCTGCGACGATCCTGAAACAAGCGAAAACCCTTCTGGAAAAAGCCAAGGTCTATGAACTGAAAATTCAATTAGAGATGGCTCAAAATCGGATGCAATCCGCTGTAGATAATGGGATCGAGGTTCTAGAAATGTTCGGAATTAGCCTAGAGCAAGAACCCCCTCAAGAACTAATCTTTGAGGATTTAGCTAACTTGCCACCCATGACAGATCCCGATAAACTCGCAGCCATGCGGATATTAAATCTGATTACAACACCGGCTTTCCTTGGAAATACTGCCCTGTTTCCGCCAATTCTTTATACAAAAATAGCTTTGTCTATTAAGTATGGAAATTCGCCTCAAGTCGCTTTTGCTTATGCTTGGTATGGAGCGCTACTCTGTGGAGGATTAGGAGACGCAGATTCTGGATATCAATTTGGCAAACTAGCTATTTTATTACTAGAAAAATTTAATACAATCAGCCTGAAATCGAAGATAATTTGTATATTTAATTGTCTGATCAGATTGTGGAAAGAGCCTCTTATTAACACCCTAGAACCTTTAATTGATGCCATTCAAAGTGGTGTCGAAACTGGCGATCTAGAATATGCTTGTCACAGTACAGTCAATTATTGCAATCAATTATTTTTCAGCGGGCGCGAACTAAAGAAACTTGAGCAAGAACAGGCAAAGTATGTTGCCCTAACCATTAAACTCAAACAAGAATACGATACTTTATTTGTTAAAATAAACCAGCAAGTTGTTGACAATTTACTCGGCAAAAACTCAGACAAATACTTTTTGCTAGGTGACAGTTTTAATGAAGAAGAACTACTGCCAGGAATCGAGGCGTCTAACACTGGGACTTTGCTCTATGCTTACTATGTCGGCAAAATGATTCTCTGTTATCTATTTAAAGAGCCAGATAAAACATTATTAAATGCCAACTTAGCATTAAAATATGCCGACACTGGTGCAGGATTAATGCACATGAGTATCGACAACTTCTACCATTCTCTTTCCCTCCTAGCACTGTATCCACAAGCCGCGCCAAAAGAGAAAAAAAAATATCTAAGTGTAGTAGCAGCTAACCAAGAAAGAATGAAGACTTGGGCGTTTTATGCACCGTCTAACTTCCAGCATAAGTATGATTTAGTAGAAGCCGAAAAAGCGCGGATTTTGGGACAACCTTTAGAAGCGAGCGATTATTACGATCGCGCTATAGCCGGAGCCAAAGAACAGGGATATATCCAAGAAGAAGCATTAGCTAACGAACTGGCCGCAGAGTTTTATTTTTACCGCGCTAAAGATAAAATTGCTTTGATGTATTTAACCGATGCTTACTACGGATATAGTCGCTGGGGAGCTAAAGCTATAGTCAAAGATTTGGAAGCCAGATATCCTCAAATATTTTCCCGGATAGCCAAGCCAGAAACTCAACGTAACCAGGTCACAATGAACACTACCTCGACGAGTTTAGGGAGTGCAGGAGCTCTAGATTTAGCTAGTGTGATCAAAGCATCTCAAGCTCTTTCGGGTGAAATTGTACTGAGTAAGCTGTTGGCGAAATTGATGAAAATTGCGATCGAGAATGCGGGTGCTCAAAGTGGCATTTTCATTTTAGACAAAGCTGGAAATCTACTAATTGAAGCCTATGGCACTGTAGATGGCGATGTAGAAGTGCTGCAAAGAATACCAGTGGAAAACAGTAAGCAACTACCCATATCTTTGATTAACTATGTTGCCAGAACTCAGGAAAATGTTGTATTAAACAATGCGAGTTGTGAGGGAACCTTCACGGCGGATACTTATATCGTCTACCAAAAACCCAAGTCAGTATTATGTACTCCCATAGTCCATCAAGGAAAACTTACTGGCATTCTTTACTTAGAAAATAATCTCACAACTGGTGCTTTTACTCCCGATCGTTTAGAAGTTTTACAACTTTTATCTTCTCAAGCAGCTATTTCAATTGAAAATGCCCGTCTTTATAACGATTTGGAAGCAGCCAATGCTACTTTAGAAGCGAAGGTAGCAGAAAGAACGCAACAGTTACAAGAAAAAAATATCGATTTACAAAAAGCAGAAGAATTAGCGAAAGCCGCCAACTCTGCCAAGAGTGAGTTTCTTGCTAATATGAGCCACGAACTCCGAACGCCACTTAATGGCATTTTGGGTTACACCCAAATCCTCAAACGACAAAAAAACTTGGCTGACCAGCAAAAAGATGGTCTGAACGTGATTAGTCAGTGCGGCGAACACCTCTTAACCCTAATTAACGATATTTTAGATCTCTCCAAAATCGAAGCCCGAAAAATGGAAATTCACTTGAGTAATTTCCATTTCTCACAATTTTTGGAAGGTCTGGCTGAAATTTGCAATATTCGGGCAGAACAAAAGGGAATCTCCCTTATTTACGAGCCTATTACCCAACTACCTATTGCCGTCCAGGGTGATGAAAAACGATTGCGGCAAGTTCTAATTAACTTACTCGGCAATGCGATTAAGTTTACTGAAAAAGGTGGGGTGGCATTCAAAGTAGGATATCAGGATGGCAAAATCCGATTTCAAGTGGAAGATACCGGATTTGGTATGGCACCAGAGCAATTGCAAGATATATTTTTGCCTTTTCACCAAGTAGGGGATGCCAACCGCAAGGTTGAAGGAACCGGCTTGGGACTGGCAATTAGCCGCCAATTAGTCCAGATGATGGGCGGTGAAATAAAGGTGAAGAGTACATTAGGACAAGGGAGCATTTTCTGGTTCGATTTAGATTTGCCAGAGGTATCGGAATGGGCGACTAATGCAGCCAAAGGGAATGCCCACACAATCGTTGGTTTCAAAGGCCGAAAGCGAAAAATTATCATAGCTGACGACAAGTGGCAGAATCGCTCGATCATGGCGGGAATGCTTCAGCCGTTAGGATTTGAAATTCTGGAAGCAACGGAGGGTCAGGACTGTTTAAACAAGGCGGTGGAGTTTAAGCCCGACTGTATTTTAATGGACTTGATGATGCCAGTAATGAGCGGCTTAGAAGCAACGCGCCGAATTCGCAAATCACCCGATCAGACTAATTTAGTGGTGATTGCTACTTCTGCCAGCGTTTTTGATTTCGATCGACAACAAAGTGCCGAGGTAGGTTGCAATGATTTTATTCCGAAACCCATACGAATCGAGGAGCTTTTAGAAAAATTACGTACTCATTTAGGGTTAGAATGGATTTATGAAGAAAATCTGGAAGAGATTAGGAAAGCAGAAGGAGAAAACAAATCTCTAAGTTCTGAAATTGTAGCTCCCCCCGATGAGGAAATCGCCGTTCTATTGGATCTAGCGATGATGGGCGATCTCCGAGCGATTGCGGAGCGAGCGGCAAAACTAGAACAACTCAATGAGCAATGGGTTCCCTTTGCTACCCACCTGCGCCAGTTAGCGAAAGGATTTGAAGAACAACAAATCCTAGAGTTTATTAAACAATATAGGACGACAACCAATGAGTAGTGAAATTGCCGAACAAAGCACCATTTTAATCGTAGATGACACCCCGACTAATTTAGGTGTCCTGTTCGATTTTTTGGCTGATTTTGGCTTTAAAGTATTGGTAGCTAGGGATGGCCAAAGTGCTCTCCAGAAGGTCGCATATGCTGCGCCAGATCTGATCCTGTTGGATGTGCTTATGCCAGGAATAGATGGTTTTGAAACTTGTCGCCGTTTGAAATCCAATGATTTAACGAGAGACATTCCTGTGATTTTTATGACAGCTCTTGCTGATACGGTGGATAAGGTTAAAGGTTTGAGTCTTGGTGCGGTGGATTATATCACTAAGCCTCTTCAGCATGAAGAAGTTTTAGCTCGTGTTAATGTCCACATGAAGCTCCGCAATTTGTCGAAGAAACTCTTAGAGCAAAATGTGTGCTTGCAAGCAGAAATAGAACAGCGTGTCAAAGCGGAATCTTCGCTCTTGAAGCTGGCATCGGAATTGGAAAGGCGAGTTGAGGAAAGGACGGCTGAACTTTTTCAATCCAATCAATTGCTAAAACAGGAGGTTCAAGAGCGTCTGCAAGCAGAGGCAGGATTGCAACAATCGGAAGCTCTATTGCGAACCCAAACTAAATGTTTAGAAAAAGCTTTTCGAGAATTGCAAATCACCCAGACTAAACTTGTGCAGAGCGAAAAAATGTCTTCTCTAGGTCAGCTTGTTGCAGGTGTAGCCCATGAAATCAATAATCCCGTTAATTTTATTTTTGGGAATCTTTCTTATGCCGATGATTATACCCAAAATCTGATTGATCTCGTCAATCTTTATCACCAAGAATTTCCGGCGGCAGGGCAAAAAATCGAACAGAAAATAGAGGAAATAGAACTAGGTTTTTTGGTTGAAGACTTACCTAAATTGCTGAGTTCAATGAAGTTAGGTGTTGACCGGATTCGCGAAATTGTTCAGTCGCTGCGAATCTTCTCGCGATTGGATGAATCTGAGATGAAACCAGTGGATATTCACCAGGGTATTGATAGCACTCTGTTAATTTTGCATAACCGTGTTAAAGGAAGGGGCGATCGACCTGCAATTGAGGTGGTCAAAGAATTCGGCAATCTGCCTCTGGTAGAGTGTTATGCGGGTCAGCTTAACCAGGTGTTTATGAATCTTGTTGCTAATGCTATTGATGCCATAGATGATTATAATACGACGCGATCGTTAAGTGAAATGAAAGCTAATCCTTCTAAGATTTTCATTCGCACTGAGGTCACGGAATCTAATCGAGTGTTAATTCATTTTAAGGATAACGGGCCTGGGATGACAAAAGAAATTAGCCAACATCTATTTGAGCCATTTTTTACTACTAAGCCTATCGGGAAGGGTACTGGTATTGGGCTGTCAATTTCCCATCAGATTGTAGTTGATAAACACGGGGGGCAGCTCAATTGTATTTCAGCTCCTAATCAGGGGGCAATCTTTATTATTGATATTCCAATTTACCAGAAAATTTTTGCTAAAAATTTAATTGCGATGTCTGAAACAGCTTTGGGTATTTCTTAGTGGATTTTAAATTAAGGGGAGTCAAATAAATTTTAAGGGTTGCACAACTATAATCAAAATCGATGAGGCAGGGGGATATTCCAATACTTTAGGTAATGACTGTAGTTTAGACTAAAAAATCAGTGCAGCTAAAAGTAGCAGCCTTTTAGCAGAAGGCAAGCTGTTGCTCAAAAAC
>NZ_JAUBSH010000136.1:0-14830 GCF_036704705.1 Microcoleus sp. K1-B1
ATTGCTCGGACAAAAACCATCAGGATTAAAAAGGCTAGGAATTGATGAAATTGCTCTAGTTAAAGGACAGAAAAATTATTGTGTAGTTTTAGTAGATATCGATAAAAAAATTATAGTAGGAATGGTCAAAAATCGAACTCAAGTGGAAATACAAAAATACCTAGAAGCCTGGGGAGAAGAGGTTTTAGACCAAATAGAAGCCTGCAGTATAGATATGTGGAAACCTTATAAAAATGTCTCAGAAGCTTTAATGCCACAAGCAGAAGTTGTGGCCGATAGATTTCATGTTATGAAGCAAGTAAATGAAGAATTAGATGGAGCTAGAAAAAAGATTAAGAAAGCAGCCGTTGCCTTAAAAAATAACTCGGAAAAAGATCGACTACTCTCCGGAATAAAAAAAAGTAAATATGTCTTACTAAAAAATGAAGAGGATCTCACTGACCTCGAAAAAGAGCAGTTAGAATCACTCAAAAAAGTTGCTCCTACATTACAAAAAATGCATCAAATGAACGAAGAGTTTAGACAAATTTTTGAAGCCCCAAAAGATTGGGTAGAAGGATTATTTAGTTTAAGTGATTGGTTAAAAGATGCAATTTCCGTTTTCCCCAAAAGCTGTGGGACAATTATTAGGTGGATTGGAGAAATTATTGCGTATTTTGATCGGAGGACTACTCAAGGAGTTGTGGAAGGAATTAATAACAAATTAAAGCTCATCAAAAGAAAAGGCTATGGGTTTAGAAATTTTGACAACTTTATTCTTAGGAGCTTCTTACATTGGCATTTTGCTAGTTAGTTTTACATACTAGGTTCGGTAGAACCAAAAAAAATAACTCTATGTAATTAGATATAGCGCATTCTCAACAAACTCGTAATCAGCCGGATTGGTTGACTAAAACTCTCGCCTTCAGGTTGAATTCCCAGACATAAACTCGATTTACAAGCTGTGCCAAATGTTTATTATTACTTAAAGGCTTTTCCATCATCTAAAGTTATTTTTAAATTAAAACAAATCTCCATCTGTCCCTATGCTTGTCCATAAACTTCACCAACTCGTGCAGCGCCAAATTCGAGCCAAAAAGTTAGGGATTAAATTTAACAGAGTTGCTAACTTTCAATTGCCCGAACAATTAATTGTACAAGGAAAACTGCATCAAGTAAACGTGCGTTCAGAGAAAGGCATGGACGGAGAATTGATAGAAGTGCTTTTAGACGACTGCTACGGAGTCGAGCAATTATCTGAATCGCTGATGACAATTATTGATATTGGAGCCAATGTCGGCTTATTTCCGATTGCTGCGAGGAACAGGTTTCCCCAGGCCATAATTCACGCCTACGAAGCTAATCCCTACCTAGAAAATTACCTCGAACATCAATCTCAAATCGCAAATTTTACATATTTTATGGAAGCAGTAGGAGGCCGAGATGGTAAAGTAGTCCTCGACATTCGGGAAGTTTCGGGAAAAACCCGATCGACAGTTAGCGAAAGCGGCGAAATACCCATGATATCATTTCGCAGGGCGATCGAGCGAATTGGTGGTAGGGTCGATTTAGCCAAAGTAGACTGCGAAGGTGCAGAATGGCTGTTATTTGAAGATCGAGATACTTGGCAACTTGTGCAAAACCTTTCTTTAGAATATCACTTGTGGTCTGGTCACACTCACGCGGAAACCAGACAAATTATTGAAAACTTAGGATTTCGGATCGGAAACCAAATACCAATAGATAAATGGTACGGCTGGATTTTAGCATCCCGAACCTGCAGCCCTCAAGGATATAGCAGATGTTGAAGAAGGAAGTTCGGCAACGGATTCGCTTTCTTCTGATGTAACGGAGCTCAGAAAGAAAGTTGGTTGTGCTGGAGTTGTGGTGATAAGTTACAGCAGAGTGATATCAGGGTTTGGATCACGCGCTGATAAGGGCATTTTTTTTGCGGAGTGGTATGACTACTCGGAACGCACAAATATGGCAATTCGTCAAGCGCTGGTGGGAGAGGGTAAATTAGTGTTAGGTAAAGAAAAATCTACAGGAAGTATCGAAGTGCCTGTGCCATTCGGCTTGCCAGCAGCAGGCTCGGGCTGGTAAAGTTGGATACGATCGCGCCCAAGTCGTTTAGCTTGATACAAGGCTTGGTCGGCGGCAGCAATCAGAATTTCGGCTCCCGATTCAGATCCAGGAACAATACTCGCTACGCCGAGGCTGAGAGTGACGTACGGGCTCACCTGAGAACCAGCGTGAGGAAGCTGCAAAGCTGCGATTTTTAGCTGTATGTGTTCGGCTACCAGCACAGCGCCTTGAATCGCGGTATTGGGCAAAATAACGGCAAATTCTTCGCCTCCGTAGCGAGCTACTAAGTCTGCTGGCCGATTGACTGCATCAGCGATCGCCGCGGCGACTTGTCGCAAACATTCGTCTCCGCCTTGATGCCCGTAAGTATCGTTGTAACTTTTAAAAGAATCAATATCGCACAGAATTAGGGACATGGGCGTTTGTTCCCGCGCTTGTCTGCGCCACTCCATTTCTAAATACTGATCAAAACGGCGGCGGTTTGCTAGCTGTGTGAGTTCGTCTAAAGTTGCCAAACGCTCTAACTTGAGGTTGGCGGCTTGCAACTGCTGGTATAGTTCTGCTTGCTTGATGGCGATCGCCAACTGGGTGGCCAGAGAAGACAGCAACTCTACTTCCAACTGCATCCACTGCCGGGGACTGCACTGGTGGGCCATCAGCAGCCCCCACAACTCGTCTCCTTGCACTAAAGGCACTACCAAATAAGCTCTCACCGCGAATTGTGCGAGCAAGTCAATTTGATATTGCGGCAAATCGGCGGCCAAAACATCGGCGATCGGTCGGATCGCTCGATGTTGGTATGCTTCGAGATAGAACTGGTCAAAACAGAAATTTTCCAGGGTTTCCCCCAACATGGGCTGGCAGTTGGGAGCTACAGATTCCACTGTCACCGCCCCCGTCGCCGGGCCCGCGCACAGACTGCCAGTACAGGGGTTGAAGCGGACGATCATCACTCGATCTGCCTGAAGGAACTGACGCACTTCTGTAACTGTCGTGCTGAGCACTTCCCCCAAATCCAGAGACTGGCGGATGTGCTGAGTAATCGTCGCCATCAGCAGTTCTCGTTCGTTCTGCTGCCGCAGCGCCTCTTCTGCCCGCTTGTACTCGGTGATATCTTGAGCAGTGCCGAAAATTTGTTTGGGGCAGCCGTCGGCTGTGCGGGCGAAAACTTGGTCGCGGCAGCGAAACCAGCGCCATTCGCCCGATCGATGTTTGAGGCGATATTCCAACTCTAAAATATGCCCGTCTTGGGTCGAGGGAAATTTTTGCTGGTGGGCCTTGAGCCTCGGCAAATCTTCTGGGTACACCAAACTCGAGTACAAAGCAGTTTGCATCTGTAAAATTTCTTTGGGAGTGTAGCCCAGCAATTTAGAAGCTTGACCGTTGACGTAGACATTGCGCTGTTGAGTCAAATCGTAGATGTAGAGCAAATAAGGCGCCGCGTCAGCAATCTGCTGGATGAAATGCTGGCTCGATCGCAATTCTTCCTCCACCCGCTGACGCACTTGCACCTCTTCCAAAGCTTGATCCCGCATTGTGCGGTAAGCTTGGATGCGATGGGTGAGGTCGGTCACGTCTTGAATCACCAACAGCGCGTAGAACGATGGGGCATTGACCCCCGGCCATATTGATGACGAAGCTGATGGTGGAGAGTCCCTAGACAAAAAAGCACTTCCTGGTGATCCGACTCCGACAGTACCGTCTGATTCCAACTCAAGATTATGCAGAATCCAGTCTCTAATCTCCTGTTCTTCAATGCCAGCCTCTAGGGCCGGCACAGCAGTCACAGTAGTTTGCTGAATTCGCTGCTGGCCGTCTTGCCAAGTTGCCGGAATCAGGTGTTTGTGAATTTGAGAAGAAAAAATCGTTGGCGGGCCTCCTGCAAAGATTTGCTTGAAGCGAGTGGCGTACTTTAACTGACTCAGGTGAGGAAAATGGGTTGTGATCTTTGTGCCCAATATTTGGCTGCGGGGAATTTTAGTCCACTCTTCCAGACAAGTGTTCCAAAACAGCACCACAAAATCATCTTGCAGCAAGCAGGCGCCGACTGGTACGCTGTCGAGAACCCCAAATTTTTCCTTAATACTTTTGCTCTCCTCAATCATAGACCCCCGGCAAGTTGATTGATAGCAGTCAACAAGGTGTCAAAAGAATTAACATTGAAAATAAGAATGATATCTCCTTCAATGTGAAGCCTTTCAATCATGAAACTGGTCTGGGCTAATAAAACAACTGTATCAGTAGCTAAACCGCCAGATATCAGCAAATTAGCAATCGTCCCTTCGCTATAAGTGGGAATTGAGTAGTTCAGGCGCTGCTGAAGTACGTTGCTGATTGCACCCATGACCCCATTAATTACAATATTTCCCACTTCACTCAGCGTACCAATTTTGACTGAATCGAGATCGTGAGTTCCTTCTTCCCCTGTAAGCATTGTCACCAGCAGGGCAGCGCTGTTGGTGGGAAAGACTAGCTGGGCAATGCCTCCAAAGGAGCCTGTGAATTTGAGCTGGACTGCGGCGATTTGCTCGCCGTTGAGGTGCTGCTCTAACTCTTCTTCCACGTCAATGGGAGTCAGGATTTGAAGGTAGGGGATTTGCAAGCGAATCGGGGAGTCGATCATGTCGTTCAAAACCCCTGCGGCTTGACCGATACCGATGTTGACGAGTTCCTGCAAAGCATCGAGCTGTCGAGTGCTTAATTTCATTGGGTGTTCTCCTCGCTGACACTGAGAGCTTTTTTGATCCACCCGATTAGTTCGTCTGAGTTGGGCATTTTGTGAATGACTGCCATCGCTCCGAGTTCCATGCACTCGGAGCGGGTGCTTGCTTGGATGTCTGCGGTAATTACGATCACTGGAATTTTATATCCTCGATCGCGCATGGCTTGCAGGACTTCCCGACCTTCCATTTCTGGCATCAGCAGATCTAAGAGCATACAGTTTGGGGTTTTAGTGCCGAGCAGTTCTAGAGCTTCTGGGCCGCTGGATGCTTCCCAAGTCTCGTATCCTTCTGCCCGGAGAATTTTGCAGATTACCCTGCGAGTCAACCACGAATCTTCGACGACGAGAATTGATGTCACTACGTTCTCCTCCTTCCATTGTTTAGAACTGACCGGCGTTGCAGGTGCTGCTTTTATCTTGACAGTAATTTAAAGTGCTGGGACGGTCTGTGATCGAGCTTCACTTGGAATTCCTGTTCTTAAAAACTAACGCATTAATGTATTGGATAGTTTAGTATCTTGGACTATGTGAAGAAAAAACCCGGTTTCTGAATGAAACCAGGTTTGCGGGATCTCTATTGCTCCTAACATGGGCGCTCAATTATAGATTACCAAACGCTTCCGAAGGGACTCTACTCGCTGTTTGGCCGTGGTATTGTCTGGCTCGCAGGCGAGAGCTTGTTCGTAGATTTCCAAGGCTTGAGCTGTTAATTTCTTGCGCTCATAGGCGTGACCCAGATTATTGAGAGATGTAACGTATTCTGGCTGCAACTTCAGGGCTTCTTTGTAGTGGCGGATGGCGATGTCGTACTGTTCTTGGCCAAAGTGTGCAAAACCGAGGGCGTTGTAAATAACAGCTTGATTTTCTTCGCCTTCTAAGTCTTTGGCTTTCAGGGCTTTTTGAAACAGTACGATCGCCTGGGAGTAAAGCTTCTTATCTAGATAGATACTTCCTAATTCGTAGTATTCCTGTGCTGTTCCTTTTTCTACTGTCAGCTTATTTTCTAAGCGTTCCAGAGACATTTCCAGCTTGCGAGTTTTGAGAATCTGGCGCACCACAAACCAGGAAGTGCTGCCGAGTATAGCGAGCAGGACTGACAAGTAAATAATGAGCAAATTACTATCCATGTTTTTCTTAAAATTAGGTAGGTCTGTGGAAGGTTTTATTTATTTTAAGGCGGTAGAAATCTCTGATATCTGCCTCTGCAACTGTATAAAAAACAAGGAAATAACGATCGACTAGCTCTATCGCGATTTCTGAAAAAGCAAGAGTCCAGAAGTAAGAACAAAGAAGGAAAGTTTGTCTCAACCTCCTAAATTTATCAGGAGTTTTCCTTCTCTGGCAGACCGTTAAATCTTTCTTACTTCTGCTTTCTGCCTTCTGAAAATCAAGCGAACTTTCAGCCTCCGGCTCGATTAGCCAGTTCCACGACTTTACCGAATGTTGCCGGGTCAATGATCGCCATTTGTGCCAGCATTTTGCGGTTGATTTCGATGTTGGCTTTTTTCATGTTGCCGATCAGTCTGCTGTAGCTCGTGCCGTGCTGGCGCGATGCAGCATTGATCCGAGCAATCCACAGGCGGCGGAAATCGCGTTTGCGTTTTTTGCGATCGCGATAACCATTACGCAGGGCCTGCATCACCCGTTGGTTAGCTGTGCGGAACTGTTTCGACTGTGCGCCTCGGAAACCCTTGGCTAATTTGAGAATTTTTTTGCGGCGCGCTCTGGCGACATTACCGCGTTTTACCCGTGTCATCTTTAATTTCCGTTAAACTTTACAAGTATGGAAGCATTAACCGCACGTTAGCGTCGTTGGTCTCGTCAATGACGACCAGCTTAGAGAGACGGCTTTTGCGAGCTGAACTTTTGTGCTGTAGCAAGTGGCTTTTGTAAGCTTTGCGGCGCACGATCTTACCGCTGCCGGTCGCTCTAAAGCGCTTTGCGGCTGCTTTGCGAGTTTTGAGTTTTGGCATGGACTGGTGTTATTTGGACACAAGCTTCAACCGTATCACATTTGTGGTACTTTCTGCAAGGGAGATTTGCGGGTTGGGGGCGGCGCTCTATTTGGGGCAATATACAGGATGGGCGATCGGCTAATCTTGTGGTTGTTTGCTGCCGTTAACACCTAGTATAGAATGTTATACCGCAACTGCGGTATCATTAAGCGTTCATGAAATTCAATCTCAAAAAAAATTAATTCCACAGGTTCCGGCGAGCCGAGGCTTACCTTTTTCTGTCGCTTTCTTTGGCAATAATTAAACCCTAAGTTTTTTGACGGACTTTGCAGCCACATATTCAATTTTTGAGTTTAATTATTACCAACTACCATCAGTTATCAAACAATTTAATACAAGTTTTATAACAGACTTATATCTTTATATTGCACGATATCTTTTAGCTTTTTCATTAACAAATACTAAAAAAAGTTCAAGGCGGTTGAAACCCCCGTGTCCCCTGCATCTGTAATCTGAAGATACGATCGCTTTCCGCCTCCCGTGTTTATTTTGTAAATGTGGATCAGGGGTTTAAGTCAGCAGTTTTTTAGGCTCTATTTTTTCTTGTTTTCTGGGGGGTTCGCTCTTTGAGTGGCGAGATTATTAGTTAATAGGTTGAGTCCGTGCCCCATCAGGGTGAACACTCCTACAAGCCAGACAGGGAGATAACATTACGGGAAATAATGAAGCCGTCGCAAATGAATCAAGATGAGTTTCAAAAATGTCTCTACGGGTACAAGCCTTCGTAAACTTTGGAATATGTGCTGATTGAAAATGCTGACATCATGCCGATCTCGGTACTCGAACATAATAAATCAAGGAGGTATTTAACCGGGATTTACTATTAAACTCTCAATACAGGTCTTTCGGGGTTTTCGGGATTTGGAACTAGACGCTGATTTTTGCAATCTACCAGCAAATCTAAAGTTTCTAACACAGTTTGACCGATGAGCACCATATCCCCTAAAACCATTGCCGCCTCAATCGTTTCACGCCCTTCTATTTCAATGATAACAGGTTCAGTCAATCCTACTGTTTCTTGTCGGCCATCAGCATATTTTGCTATTTCCTGACTCCGAATTCTTAAACCGAGCTGCTCTACTACATCCGCAGGTAACGCAGTTCTGACTGCGCCACTATCTATCAGTGCTTCTGCTTCGTATACGCGCAACAGAGTTGGATTGAGCACTCCTCGGCTCACTAAGGCTTCATCAATGGCATTCGTTAGCTTGACTTTGACTCGAACTGCACCCATATTTTTGCTGGATTGAGTTAGATCGCGATCGAGATTTATCATATCGCCTCTTTTCGTCTAGAAAGTTTACCTTTGATTGTAGCAATAACTTATGGTAGTAAGGTTCGCAGTGCACACCCTAAAAGTAGAGTTTGTAAGTAAGTCTTACAGCGTATTCCAGGTTTAGGAAGTGCAGTAGGGACAAAGGCTTTCGCCCTGTCCCTACGGGGCTCTATCACTCTTGTGGGGAGTAGGGGTTGGGCATCCTGCCCGCCCTAAACATACAAGTTAAAGGCACAAAAGCTTACTCATCTTCTGCATAAATAAACCGATACAATTCGCTAGGATCGGGCTCAGCGCTTTTCTCAGCAAAATCCACTGCATCGTCAATTACTGCTTGAATCTTATTATCGATCTCTTTCAATTCTTCAGCAGTTGCCAAAGTTCGATCGATCAAATCAGCAGCCAACTTTTTAATCGGATCGCGGGGGAACCAATATTCCTTCTCTTCCTTAGAACGCAACTCATCAGGATCGGCCAAAGAATGGCCGCGAAAGCGATAAGTCAAAGCCTCAATCAAAGTCGGCCCCTCGCCGGCCCGCGCCCGCGCTACAGCTTCCTTCGCCACTTCCCGCACCGCCAAAACATCCATCCCGTCAACCTCAAAGCCAGCCATGCCAAAAGCATGAGCTTTTTTGTAAATCAGCGGGTCAGAAGTAGCTCGCTCGTGGGCCATCCCGATCGCCCATTTGTTGTTTTCCACAACATAAATAATCGGCAACTTCCACAAAGCCGCCATATTCAAACATTCAAAAAACTGCCCGTTATTTGCAGCACCATCGCCAAAAAAACAAGCAGTCACGCCATCGGAACTCTCATCTCCCAAAGCTTCGCGGCGGTACTTCGATTGAAAAGCCGCCCCCGTAGCTACAGGAATCCCCTCAGCCACAAAAGCATAACCTCCCAACAGTCGGTGTTCGGCCGAAAACATATGCATCGAACCGCCGCGACCCTTCGAGCAACCAGTTTCCTTCCCGAACAACTCCGCCATTACCTCCCGCGCCGGGACGCCCGCGCTCAAAGCGTGAACGTGATCGCGGTAGGTGCTGCTGACGTAATCGGTGTCATCCCGGCGCATCGAGCGAATCACGCCAGTAGAGACAGCTTCCTGACCGTTGTACAAGTGGACAAAACCAAACATTTTGCCCCGGTAGTACATCTCAGCACACTTGTCCTCAAAGTAGCGCCCCAAGACCATATCCTCGTAGAGCATCAAGCCCTCATCCCGAGAAATGGTTACGCTTTGCGCGTCAAAAACTGGTAAAGTCCGTTCCTGAACCATAAATAATTAATACCCGACGATCGGCTTCCTAGACATCTAAATTTAAACCCAGATGGGACACAACCGCAGCAGAAAACGATCAAACGTTTTCTGTGCAACAGTTCACCAATTGTTAAAATGTGTTTGGCAGGCGGGGCGGATTGCCGGGACTCGGAGAACAAACTCCCATCTAAACCCCATGCAAACGAATGATATAATTCCATTACTCTCAAACCCGAAAATGCTCAAGAGTCACACAACTCATTTAGCTGACGGGCAATGGGGCTTTCCCTTTTCCTCACTGTAAAACGCCCTAGAGGGAAAAAAATCAGAGGATCTCTACGGCAAGTCCAACATACCGTGAATGGGGCGGTTGGAAGCCAACACCAGAATTTTTGATTTGGTTTGCGGGAGTATGTCACTTAAGATAGGCTAATTCAGTTGCTAGCGCTTTGGGGAAGTGGACAGTTCTTTAACTTATGTTAATTCCACTAGATTACTACCGGATTTTGGGTCTACCGATTCAAGCTACTGCCGAACAGTTGCAGCAGGCTCACCGCGATCGAACTTTACAGCTTCCGCGCCGGGAGTATTCCGAAGTTGCGATCGTCGCCCGCAAACAACTGCTCGATGAAGCCTGCGCCGTTCTGTCAGACTCAGAGGGGCGCAAAGCTTACGATGCGAGTTTTTTAGCCAAAACTTACGATCGAGAGTCGGAAGCCGCACAGGAAGCCAAGCACCAGAGGTCAAAAACCTCAGCAGGCACGGCCACAGTCCTGCAAGACGCAGGAGAAACCGCTCCGGCAGAGTCCAAGGCTTTAGAGGCTGCTCCCGACCCCCACACTCCAAGTATTGAAATCGATGACAACCAATTCGTAGGAGCCCTGCTCATACTGCAAGAACTGGGAGAATACGAACTCGTACAGAAGCTGGGTCGCCCGTATCTTAACAATGGCAGCATCGCGATCGCAGAAGGTCGTTTCGGCGACCCGCAGCTCGTGAGGCCAGATATAGTTTTAACTGTCAGCCTTGCCTGTCTAGAACTCGGCCGCGAACAGTGGCAGCAAGGTCAGTACGAAAATGCCGCAAAATCATTAGAAGCAGGTCAAGAATTGCTGCTGCGCGAAAGCCTATTTGCAAGCGTGAGGGGTGAAATGCAAGCCGACATATACAAACTCCGTCCGTACAACATTTTAGAGCTATTATCACTTCCCGAAGAAAAAGTCGATGAGCGTCGCCGGGGACTGCAAATCCTGCGAGAAATGCTTCAAGAACGAGGCGGTATCGACGGTTCGGGAGATGATCGATCGGGTTTAGGAATAGAAGACTTCCTCCGGTTTGTGCAGCAGATGCGTAAACACCTAACCAGCAGCGAGCAGCAGGCGCTATTTGAAGCCGAAGCCGGCCGCCCCTCCGCAGTCGCCACTTACCTCTCGGTCTACACCCTGTTAGCCCAAGGATTTGCCGCCAGACAGCCATCGATGATCCGTCGGGCCAAGCTGATGCTGATGCAGCTCGGTCGCCGTCAAGACGTTCACCTGGAAAAAGCCGTTTGTTCCCTGCTGCTGGGCCAGACAGAAGAAGCCAGCAGAGCCCTCGAACTCAGTTCGGAAAAAGAACCCCTGGCCTTCATTCGCGAACATTCCCAAGATTCACCCGACTTGTTGCCCGGACTGTGCTTGTACGCCGAACATTGGCTACAAGAAGAAGTGTTTCCCCACTTCCGCGACTTGGCCAACGAGTCAGTGTCCTTGAAAGACTATTTTGCCGATCCGAAAGTACAAGCTTACCTAGAAGCTTTGCCACAGGACGCAGAAACCGCCAACGAATGGGTCGTCGTGCAGCCCCGCTCCGGCAAGCTCCCAGGGCGACTGCAACCGACAGCAGGCCGATCGCCCGCTGCCATACCTGCACAGCCACCCACAGCCAAGCAGGGAGCCAGTACGGTCACTTTAACCCCCGTACCGGGCGAGGCTTCCACCGCAGCTTCGGGAACGAAATCCCCGGCAACGGTGGGCGCGCCGAGCGCTGTTGCCCCTGTCTCTCTCCCGATAGCTACAGTGCCACACCCTGCTGAATCGACTTCCAAACATCGCAGACGCCAACATTCAGGGCGCAGCGGAGCAAGTGGCAATGGGCTAAAGGGCGATTTTGTCGATCGGGCGCGCACCAAGGCAGCAGAAATTACCACCCAAGTCAAGTCCATGCCTCCAAACAGGCTGGCTTTGTTTCTAGTCGCAGGTGTCCTAAGCCTGTTATTCCTGTGGTTAATACTCAGTCTGTTGGCTAGCGCGATGCAAGCCCTATCGGGCCCACTCCAAGGAGAGCAAGCCCTGGTTCGCCTGGAAGAACCGCCCCTAGAAATCCCTGCCTTGGCCGCGACCCCAGAACCGAGCGCCACAGGCCCAGTGTCGGGAGAAATCACTGAGGAATCAGCCGGACAAATAGTTCAAAGCTGGCTGTCGGCGAAAGCAGCGGCTTTGGGCCCCAATCACGCTGTCGAAGAATTAAAGCAAGTTCTGACAGAACCGGCTTTGTCTCGCTGGCAATTGATGGCAGAAGCTCAACAGCGAAACAACGCGCACCAGCGTTATGTACACAAGCTGGAAGTTAGTGGAGTTAAGACGAATCCGACTAATCCCGATCGCGCCCAAGTAGAAGCCCAAGTCGCGGAAAAAGCCGAAGTGTTCGATCGTTCTCAACTCGTTTCTTCGCGCAATGAAAACCTGCGAGTGCGCTACGACTTGATCCGCCAAGAGGGACAGTGGCGGATTATGGATTGGCAAGTGATTAAGTAAGGAATTGGTAATTAGTAATTGGTAATTTCTGCTTGCTAATTACTAATTCCCAATTTCTAATTATTAGGTGAGTTTTTAATATCAAATCCGTTAGCATCGGAATAGTAAATTCGAGTTCACTGTTGACAGTTGACAGTTGAAAGTTGAAAGTGAACAGTAAACAGTGAACAGTCAACAGTGAACCGTCAACATCATTCCAATGTAACCGGAAATGATATAATTCCAAAAGCGGGAGTTTTGAATTGCAGATTATTGTTGAAGGCTGGCGTTTTATTTATCATTCCTATTGCGTAGCCAATCAATTTCAACTGCTGGAAATGCTCGCTCGCCCGCGAGGAAAAATTGAGCTTTTCCACCGCGATATGCCCTACATTGACGCAGCTTGGGAGACAAAAATTAGTTTGTTCGATCGCCCAAATGAAACATTACTTCGCAGCATTAAGAGCCCTGCGGTAAATCAGTCAGCCGATGTTACCCTGCGAATGTACTGCCCGTGGGACTTCTCGGCATCCAGCAGCGCTCAAACTTGGGTATTTGCAGCGACAGAATGGGGGATTATTACGAGTTCAGTATTAGAGGCGATGGGTGTTAAGTCGATCGCCCAAACCCCGGTTAATTCAGAAACGAAAATTATTACACCTTCAGCTTGGTCAAAAGCTGGCTTAATTCGCAGCGGAGTTGAGGAGGATCGCATTGCCGTTGTATCTTTGGGAGTCGATCCTCAGATTTATTATCCTGCTGCGGGCGATCGGCGTCAATCACTGCGCCAAAGCTTCGGCTGGTCAAACTATTTTATATTTTTAAACATCGGAGGACAAACGGATCGCAAAGGTATTCGCCCTTTATTAAAAGCCTTCGCTGCGGTAGTTGACAAATATCCAGATGCGAGATTGGTTTTAAAAGGTTCTGAACTGCTTTATCCGTCCAGAGACGAGATTGCTGAAGCCTGCCGAGTTGTGCTCAACGATACGGAAAGATCGAGGGTTTTACCGAGATTAATTTATACTGGTAGCCAGCTATCTTTTGCTCAAATAGCAGAGTTTTACCAAGCGGCAGATGCTTATGTTTCTCCCTATTTGGCAGAAGGTTTTAATCTGCCGGTGTTGGAAGCGGCAGCGTGCGGTTTGCCGGTTATTTGCACTGCGGGCGGCCCTACGGATGATTTTACGCGATCGGACTTTGCACAGCAGATTGAGAGTAAATTTACCGCTGTGGCGAGTGACGGGGAAACTTTATTTATCTTAGCTCCTGAGTGGGAACATTTGACGGAGTTGATGCAAGGGGCGATCAAACAGCCTGGATTGGCCGCAAAAGCGAAGGTTGCGGGCCCGGCTTTTGTGGCTGAAAATTTTACTTGGAGGTGCGTAGTCGATCGATTGCTTGAGGTTATGGGAGGAGATAAAAAGAGAGAGGAGAGGTCTATTTTTGAGCCAATAATTTTGTAGTTTGGGCGTTTCAAGCCCTAGATGGGGAAATAGGTTTTTTCCGGCGGTATGTTATGTTTGGTATTGTACTTGAGAAGTGTTTCAATCCCTGATAGGGTTTTAGGTTTTTTCCGGCATTTTGATATAAGTAAAGGTAATCTAGTTTAGCGTTTCAATCCCTGATAGGGTTTTAGGTTTTTTCCGGCAATATTTGTTCAGACTGTTTACAAGTAAGTTACTAAGTTTCAATCCCTGATAGGGTTTTAGGTTTTTTCCGGCTCAACGGGTAACTACTATGGCAACAAATTCGCTTGTTTCAATCCCTGATAGGGTTTTAGGTTTTTTCCGGCCATTGCGCGGTACTGTTACAGATTTAACAGGTCTAGTTTCAATCCCTGATAGGGTTTTAGGTTTTTTCCGGCAATAGAATGGTAGACACCGCAATCCTTTATAGCCGTTTCAATCCCTGATAGGGTTTTAGGTTTTTTCCGGCTCTGGCGTTAAAGTATTTTGCATACTTCCCCCGCCGTGTTTCAATCCCTGATAGGGTTTTAGGTTTTTTCCGGCATCAGGACTCAAGGCATTTTATGAATTGGTGGATGTTTCAATCCCTGATAGGGTTTTAGGTTTTTTCCGGCGGGCTGACCGTTCCCACACTAACACCGCAGAAAGTAGAGTTTCAATCCCTGATAGGGTTTTAGGTTTTTTCCGGCATTCACTTGCTTGAGTTAATGGTGCGTTCTGATGTTTCAATCCCTGATAGGGTTTTAGGTTTTTTCCGGCTCAATTTTTGCCACATCTATATATTCCGATGGCGTTTCAATCCCTGATAGGGTTTTAGGTTTTTTCCGGCTCAATTTTTGCCACATCTATATATTCCGATGGCGTTTCAATCCCTGATAGGGTTTTAGGTTTTTTCCGGCGTCAGGATGGCGGCCTTACAGACCTTACAGCCACCTGTTTCAATCCCTGATAGGGTTTTAGGTTTTTTCCGGCTTTGTACCAGGCACAGAGACTCATCACGGCAGCGTTTCAATCCCTGATAGGGTTTTAGGTTTTTTCCGGCGAGTAAGAATATCAGTATCCCGCTTATAGAGACGGTAGAGTTTCAATCCCTGATAGGGTTTTAGGTTTTTTCCGGCTAAACTGCCTATCAAATGAAGTAAGTAACCACACAAAATTAATTACATAAAGACGGGAGCATCCCGATTTTGTAAATATCCCAATAAATGATATAATTTTACATTTTTTAAACCAACGGCTTCCCCAAAAA
>NZ_JAUBSH010000137.1:0-13965 GCF_036704705.1 Microcoleus sp. K1-B1
CTGACCTATCTTTTTTTACCACAAGTTGGTCAACACCTCACTCTATCTCGGTTGCGGCGGAGTTGTCACCCCGCCAGAGTCATGACTTTACTCCTCTGATTTTTAGGACGACTACATTCCTGACTACACACCGCTTGATTACGGATAATTATTAGGATTATCAATAGCCAACCCTGCAGACTGAGCAATATCCAGCAATCGATTGTCCGCCGAAACAAAAATTAGTTGAGTTTCTGGCACGGAAACGAGAGTAGATTGAACGCGCAAAGCTGAGGCTAATTGCACAGAATCATAAGCCCGCAGCGGGTTTTGCATCACCAGTGCACCCGCTGTTTCTATCAAAGTGCGATCAACTTCAAGAACTTCATACTGGTTGTCAAAATCCGTGCGAAAATCTCCCATAAGTTGGTCAACCTCATCGACAGATAGACTACCCTCTCGTTGACGGCGTGAAAAAGCGCTGCATACCTCCACCCAAGTAATCTGAGAAATCGCGAGAAAGTAACCTGCTGCAGGAAGAGTAATTGATTGAATCCAATTACTTCCCAATTCAGGCACATACCGTTTAACCAAAGCGCTGGTGTCTAAGAAATAGGCATTTACCACGGGCCGCGATCCTCAATAACGATTTCAGAAAGAGGTTTCCCCACTCTTTCCTTCAGTTTTTCAAACAGTTCGCGCCGCTTTTGTTCTGCGGCTGCATCTAGCTTAAACGGTTTCTTTGGCAAACGCACCAATCCCCGTACATCCATCAACATAATCGCTTTTTCGCGATCGCCCTTAAGTTCTTCCGGCGACACTTCCGCTACAATTGTGATTTCCACAGTTTCCCCATCATTCAATGACAAAGGACTCAGGGGACGGAAAACCCCATTTTCGTATATAGCAGTAATAGTTTCTGGCATAATTAGCCTCTTAATTAAATGCTTTGACTTATTGTACTTCTTTTAATTACTTCGTTGCCACCACAGCCAAATTCCAAGCCAAGCGCTTCATCAAAGGCAACTTCTTCAAAAAGCCATCTAACCCTTCCAACCGAGAGTATTCCGGTTTCAATCTCTCTTGTTCAATGATGATCTTTTTCCAATAACGCTCCTCATTGGGATGCACCTTTTCGATTAAATAAAATCGCAAAAAAATCCACAGCGCCGTCAGCCAAAACGTATCATAAGCCGTCTCCGAAAACAAAGACTTGACAAAATTCACAATATTAATATCCAAAGGAGTTTCATCTTCCGTCCGCACCTCAGTAGCCATTCTACGGTAAACATTAATCACCGGATTGTGCTTCATCGGGTCCCAAAAACAAGCTTTACCCCCAGGCTTCAGGACGCGGTGCATTTCCCGAATTGCCTTTTCAGGTTCCGGCAAATGGTGCAGCAAATTAGAAGCGTAAACAATATCAAAACTATTGTCCGGGAAATCCATAGCCATTGCATTTAGAGTGCAGCCCTCTATTTTGACGCCGTTTTTATCTGCCAATTTCAGAGCAACGTCTACCATGCCCTGAGAATAGTCGGCCGCCACACAATCTGCGCCTTTTTTCGCAAAATAAACGCTATTTTCTCCCGCGCCGCAGCCTAAATCTAACAGGCGTTTGCCTGTAATATCGCCCATTTGCTGGACGATAAATCTATTTTCTGGGGCGGTACAAGCTTCAAAGTAATCATTGACTCGAATGCCGTCAATATCGATTGTGGATGCCCAAGCATCGTGGAATTGCCGCTCTTTTTTTAAAGTTTCTTCTTGCATTTTTTAGGGTTTGTTGTTGCTAAAAAAGATTTTAATTAATTTTTAACCGCAGATGAACGTGGATTAACGCAGATTTATTTAGATATATCTGCTGTTATGTGCGTTCGTCTGCGGTTTGTTTCAAGAAAAATGGCTGACAATAAATTTATCAGCGCTGTGCTTTTGCAACAACTTGATTTGCGATCGGAGTTTGCTGTTCGGAGGATTTTTCAGCACTATGCTGCAATGCCTGATACAGGCGATTTAAAGCGCTGATATATGCTTCTGCGGAGGCTACGATAATGTCGGTATTTGCTGAGTGACCGGAAAATACTTTGCCTTCGTGGCGCAAGCGAATTGTTACTTCCCCGATCGCATCTATGCCCGCTGTTACCGATTGTACAGAAAACTCGATCAACTCGTTCGGTACGTTTACCACCCGGTTAATTGCCCTGTAAATCGCATCCACAGGCCCAGTGCCGATCGCAGCATCGGTCAATTCTTCGCCCGCCGGATTCCGCACAGTGACAGTTGCTGTCGGGCGAGATTTGTCCCCGCAGGAAACTTGCACCAATTCTAACCGGAAAAGTTCCGGTGCTTGGTGCACTTCGTTATTGGCGATCGCCTCTAAATCCCAATCAGTAATCTCTTTTTTCTTGTCCGCTAAATCTTTGAACTTGACAAAAGCCTTATTTAGCTCATCGTCGGCCATTTGAAAACCCAACTCTTTCAAGCGAGTCTGGAAAGCGTGGCGCCCCGACAATTTGCCCAAGACGATTTGATTTTCCGTCAAGCCGATCGACTCAGCGTCCATAATCTCGTATGTCCGCTTATTTTTCAGCACTCCGTCTTGGTGAATTCCCGACTCGTGAGCAAAAGCATTTGCCCCGACAATCGCCTTATTTGGCTGCACCAACATCCCCGTCAAATTGGAAACCAAGCGCGAGGTTTTGTAAATTTGGCGCGAGTCAATATTTGTCAGCGGTTCCTCAGAATCCGCAGCCCTGCCTAAGAACGGATTATAATATTGGCGCCGCACATAAAGCGCCATTACCAACTCTTCCAGAGCTGCATTTCCCGCCCGTTCCCCAATCCCGTTAATCGTGCATTCTAACTGTCTGGCGCCATTTTTCACAGCTTCCAAAAAGTTAGCAACAGCCAATCCTAAGTCATTGTGACCGTGAACCGAAATAATTGCGCGATCGATATTCGGCACATTTTCCTTAATTCCGCGAATCAAAGCCCCAAATTCGCTCGGAGTCGTGTAGCCGACAGTATCGGGAATATTAACAGTAGTCGCACCGGCTGCGATCGCTCGTTCTAGAACCTGATACAAAAACTCCGGTTCCGATCGACAAGCATCTTCCGGCGAAAACTCCACATCATCCACAAAAGACTTAGCGTAAGCCACCATTTCCGGCACAATTTCCAGAACCTCAGCCCGCGTCTTTTTCAGCTTATACTCCAAGTGAATATCAGACGTAGCCAGAAACGTATGAATTCGCGCATTTACTGCGGGTTTGAGAGCCTCGGCTGCTGTTTTAATATCCTCCTTTCTCGCCCTCGCTAAACCGCAAATAGTCGGCCCATTTTCTGTGCCAACCGCTCGGGCTATTTTTTGGACTGCCTCAAAATCTCCCGTGCTGGTGAAAGGGAAACCCGCTTCAATCACATCCACGCCCAATCTCGCTAACTGGCGAGCGATCGTCAGCTTTTCATCCACATTTAGAGATGCACCCGGAGATTGTTCTCCGTCCCGCAAAGTCGTATCGAAAATAATAATCCGGTCTTGACTTGGTTGAGTTTTCATAGCTCTACAAAAGTGTTTTCCTGATTTTTACTTGTCCGTTTTTCTGGATTTTTAGCCTCCAGTCAGTCGATTTTAGATTTTAGATTTTAGATTTTAGATTTACTCCACAGATGAATCTGGGAACTTGAACCTTAGTCTAAAATTTTGGGCTACTGGCGGCTCCTATCGGAAAGCAAGTATGCGTTTTTGGGCGGGGGCACCAGTCCCGTGTTTCGCGCCAATAACGAATAATTAATAACCCATAACCCATAAGTGCTGACTAATAACTACTGACTAATGACTAATAACTACTAACTACTGACTAATGACTAATAACTACTGACTAATAATCCATCTTCTCGATATGTTCCCTAATTTCATTTAGGTCTATATACCTATCTGTAGCATTTCGTAACTCTCTAGCAATCATTCCTTCGGTTGATACCACAGTAATATGAGTATTTTTTGATCGCAGCAGCTCGATCGCCCTCTCAAAATCCCCATCCCCGCTAAACAGCACAACTTGGTCGTATTGATCCACGGTATTAAACATATCAACCACAATTTCTATGTCTAAATTAGCCTTTTGAGAATATCTGCCCGAAGCATCGTCGTAATATTCCTTAAGAATTTTAGTGCGAACCGTGTAACCTAGACTTATCAAAGCATCTCGAAATCCCCTTTGATCTTGGGGGTCTTTTAGACCTGTGTACCAGAAAGCATTGATCAAGATGACATTCGGCTGCGAAGTTTTGAAATATTCGAGCACCCTGCGAGGATCAAAAAACCAACCGTTCTTTTGTTGAGCGTAGAACATATTGTTCCCGTCCACAAAAATAGAAAGGCGGTTCATTAAGTTTGTCATAGAAACTTAGACCTAATAATTGTAGAAAGAAGTTAATCTAAATATCACATTTTAGCAACATGGAGCTAACTGAGGCAATAGATTAGACTTCAGAAAACTCCATCTCCCCAGTATTTCATATTTTCGGCTCTACCGCCAGAGGGTTCTTTTAACCCTGCTTGCATTTGAGCGAGGGGCCCTCACAAACTATACGCCTACTAACTCAATACAGGCTGCCGTGTCAAGGTTAATGGCGCCTTCAAACTACCGCCGCAGGGCCGTACCGCCAAGCAGGCATACCGAAGCGCATAGCAGTAGATTTTGCTCCCCTGATTTCATAGCGCAGACTACCTCCGCTCAAGCCTTTTTGCTTTCAAGAGCCCAGCGAGCTAACTCTGTCCGGTTGTGCAGACCTGTTTTGCCGAGCATATTGCTGACGTGGCTTTCGATAGTCCGCTGGCTGACATTCATCACGTCTGCGATCTGGCGGTTGGCCATACCCTGCGCTAGCAACTGTACCACCTTTAACTCAGTGGGAGTCAATTCGACATTGCGACGCGCCTTAATTTTTGGGCCACTCTCCATACCGGGATTTGAGTGGCGAATCAAGCGGGATGCTGCTTTCAGAGAAGATTCCACTTGGGCTACCAGTTCTTCTGGTTCAAAAGGCTTGACTATATAAACGTCAGCCCCAGTGCTCAAGCCTTTTACTCGGTCTGAACTTTGACCTTTTGCGGACAAGAAAAGAACCGGAATCCAGCTCGTGCGAGGGTCTTCTCTGATGTGTTTGACTAAAGTGTAGCCGTCCATTTCCGGCATCATCACGTCGCAGATAATCAAGTCGGGAACTTCTTGTTCTAGTTTTTCTAGAGCGTCTCTGCCGTTTTCTGCTGTAATGACGTTGTAACCCCGAAACTCCAAGTAGTCCTTGACCAGCAAGATCAAATTGGGGTCGTCGTCAACCAGCATCAGCCGTTTTTGTTCTCCTGAATTATTGTCCTTTGTCATGTTTATTCCCGCTAAAGTATCCCGCACACTTCCTTGTTTTCACTTCTGTTTTTTCGGTCAGTCCCCCGCCACCCGGCTGGGAGTGGAGGACGACGATCGACTGAAGGGATGGCGGTGAGGGAAAGCGGGGCGGGTATTACCGCTTTCCAACCTATAATCGACGGCTGTTTGTAAGTGTCTTACGACCTGCAACGCAGCCCAAACCTGTAATGGACGATCGCCCTGTCAAGATCAGCCTTGATTGATTGGAGATGCCCTAACAGAGCGCAAGTTAAATATCTTTAATCTCGATGGTTCAATTTCAGGTTAATGCCCCGGTTTTAAATGATACTTCTGATATAGAGAAATTTAAGCAGACTCCCTACTTACGTATTTAACTGTTTCTAGTGTAGTTTGGCAACCTGCTTAGTGTCTGCCACTGAGAAATTTTTGCACAAAATTTCACAGTTCCTCCGATCGATTTTTTTTACTGTACCTTTTGAGAAACACCAGGAACACGGGAAGCCGCACAAGGAACACAAGAACCTAACTACAGTTTTATGGAGCTGTAGCAGGTGCGATCGCCCGGACGCCAAACTGTCTCAAATTCTCACCCTTAACCTTAAATTTAACACTTTACCTATAACTCTGTACTTTAAACAGCGCTACACTTAAATGTTTGGCTGGGCCTCCGCAGGCACTGGCAAAGGATGAGTCAAGAAAGCGTATTCTTGAACGACCTTTGAGTTTAGGAGATGTTCCTGAATAATTCTCTCAATGACGGGTGGAGTAACGTCGCGATACCACACTCCGTCTGGATAGACTACCATAATCGGGCCAGACGCGCACACTCGCAGGCAATTGGCTTTCGTGCGAAAGACGCAGGTTGGTCGAGTGGCACTCGGCTTGTCCAACCCCAATTCTTGCAAGCGTTTTTTTAAGTAATTCCACGCCTCCAGACTGGTTTGCCGATCGCAGCACTTGGGCACGGTTTGGTCGGCACAGATAAAAATATGTCGCTCGATTTGAGCGATTCCCAGGCTTTTGACGCAAGCGCTCAAGCCTTGGCTGCAATATTCCTCGTTATTTTCTGTCATTGTCTTCATCAATCAAAAGTAATTGGTTAGCGCTCTAAAGTCATCACCACAGCCCCCACTCCCCCTTCTCCTTCCCTCCAAATCATGCTCGGTTCGGGAACCCGTACTGACAACTAAGTTGCGATCGCCCCTGACTAAAGCTAAATTAGCACTCAGGAGTCGAGAGTGCTAATATGTCAGTTGTAAGTAGTCCGCTGTTGCTTTCATCGTGACCCCTGACGACTGACTCACGACAATCTGTAATCTGGAGATTTATTTATGGCAGCAGTATCACTGAGTGTTTCTACCGTTAAACCGTTAGGCGAGCGCGTGTTCGTGAAAGTAAGCGCTAGCGAAGAAAAAACCGCCGGCGGCATCCTTCTGCCCGACACAGCTAAGGAAAAGCCCCAAGTAGGCGAAGTCGCGGCCGTGGGCCCCGGCAAGCGCAATGACGACGGCAGCCGCACAGAAATGGAAGTCAAAGTCGGCGACAAAGTTCTCTACTCGAAGTACGCCGGCACCGACATCAAACTCGGCACCGACGAATACGTCTTGCTTGCAGAAAAAGACATTCTGGCGATCGTTAACTAATTAATTATTAGTCATCAGTCCTTAGTCATCAGTCATTAGTTTAAAGCGAACGCCGCCAAACAACTAATGACACGGGACAAATGACTAAAATCCATAATCCCCAATCCAAAATCTCAAACCCTCAAATCCCCAAAAACTATGGCTAAGCGTATCATCTACAACGAAAATGCACGTCGCGCCCTCGAACGCGGTATGGACATTTTGGCCGAAGCAGTGGCCGTAACCCTCGGCCCCAAAGGCCGTAACGTGGTTCTCGAAAAGAAATTCGGAGCTCCTCAGATCGTTAATGACGGTGTTACCATCGCCAAAGAAATCGAACTAGAAGACCACGTAGAAAATACAGGCGTTGCCCTGATCCGTCAAGCAGCTTCCAAAACCAACGACGCAGCAGGCGACGGTACAACAACTGCTACCGTTTTGGCTCACGCAATGGTCAAAGAAGGTCTGCGTAACGTAGCAGCCGGCGCAAATGCGATCGCCCTCAAACGCGGTGTTGACAAAGCAACCACGTTTTTGGTAGAAAAAATTGCCGAACACGCCAAACAAGTAGAAGATTCCAAAGCCATCGCTCAAGTCGGCTCCATCTCTGCTGGTAACGACGATGAAGTCGGCCAAATGATTGCTAACGCAATGGACAAGGTGGGCAAAGAAGGCGTGATTTCCCTGGAAGAAGGGAAGTCTATGACCACCGAATTGGAAATCACCGAAGGGATGCGCTTCGACAAAGGCTACATTTCTCCCTACTTCGTCACCGACACCGAACGGATGGAAGCGATTCTAGAAGAACCCTTCATCTTGCTGACAGACAAGAAAATCGCTTTGGTACAAGATTTAGTACCTGTGCTCGAACAAGTAGCTCGTTCCGGCCGCCCGCTGTTGATCATTGCAGAAGACATTGAGAAAGAAGCTTTAGCTACCCTCGTTGTCAACAAACTGCGCGGTGTGTTGAACGTGACTGCTGTTAAAGCACCCGGTTTTGGCGATCGACGCAAAGCCATGTTAGAAGATATCGCCGTATTGACCGGCGGTCAACTAATCACCGAAGACGCCGGTTTGAAACTGGAAAATACCAAGCTCGACATGATCGGCAAAGCCCGCCGCATCACCATCACCAAAGACAGCACCACAATTGTTGCCGAAGGTAACGAAGCCGCCGTCAAGTCCCGCTGCGAACAAATTCGCCGTCAAATGGACGAAACCGAGTCTTCCTACGACAAAGAGAAGCTGCAAGAACGTTTGGCCAAATTGGCTGGCGGCGTCGCAGTGATCAAAGTCGGCGCGGCTACCGAAACCGAAATGAAGGATCGCAAACTGCGTCTTGAAGATGCGATCAACGCTACCAAAGCTGCTGTAGAAGAAGGAATTGTTCCTGGCGGCGGTACAACTTTGGCTCACCTGACTCCTCAATTGGAAGAGTGGGCTAACAGCAGCCTGAAGGGCGAAGAATTGACCGGTGCTTTGATTGTGGCACGGGCTCTGGCTGCTCCTCTGAAGCGGATTGCTGAAAATGCTGGTTTGAATGGCGCTGTGATTGCTGAGCGCGTCAAAGAAAAGCCGTTCAACGTTGGTTTCAACGCAGCGACAAATGAGTTTGTCGATATGTTTGAAGCTGGTATCGTTGACCCTGCGAAGGTGACTCGTTCTGCTCTGCAAAATGCCGCATCTATTGCTGGTATGGTGCTGACAACCGAGTGCATCGTCGTTGACAAACCTGAACCGAAGGATGGCGCTGCTGCTGCTGGCGCTGGCGGCGGCATGGGCGGCGGCGACTTCGATTACTAATCGATAGTCGATCGTTTGATGGGGCGGGCTTTAGGGCCCGCCTTTTTCATCAGAAAAATGGGTAGAAACCCCGTCCTTTTAGGACGGCTTTACATTTTTGATTGACTACCGCCTTGGGACTGGTTGGCGGGAGTGTGCTTTTGTGTTGCACTTTCAACGGGACAATTACCGCCTCAAACTTCCCAGCCCTGTACGCATAGTATTTTGCACGGGTTGTGCCTCCCATTTCTGGGGTAATGTTAGCTTCGACAATGTTTCGAGAGCTTGTTAGACCTGCAACACTGTAAAGCGTGACCTTAGAACTGTTTAATTGCAGATGACAGAGCAGGGGACTAGCTACGCATCCACAGGGTGTCGTGACTCTCAAAACGTAGGCAATTAAGCCTTAGTCTGGTCAGTATTGCTTGCCAGATTTCTCTTACAAGCCCCGTGTCTTTAGACCGGGGTTACTGACAATGACCTGTCTACTGGTAATGATATCAAGTCGGGTAGCACCGGACTTGATATCATTCCTGTGTTTGGTGCAGGTGGAGCTTACAGCAGATTGCAGGTTTATGAGGTACACGGGGTAATCCCATGCCCCATGCCCTGTTTGGCCCATGCCCCCCGCCCGACTGTACCTCATATTGCTAAAAACTGCTGTATCTATTTTTGGGTGAGCGTCTTACTCTTGTACAAGGAATTGGTATCTTCATCACAATTGGGGCTGTTTCACAAATTTCTCGTCTGCAATCGAGTCACGAGTAAATATAATGCCCCATCACAGTCGAAATCTTTTTGCACTCCATCTTATTCTCCTGGCAATGGTTCTAATGCTTTGAATGCGATCGCCTCTGCATCACCATCAGCAACTCCCAAAGATTTGAGAATTAATTTCGTAATTTGTTGTGGATAATTGGGTTCGCAATGTCCTTCCAGAATGGTACGCATTGCCATAAGTGCTGTTCCTAAAACGAGATCGATCGCGGCTTGTGTACTCTCCACCTGAAACCGTTTCAACCGGATTCCAGCTTCCAAATCTGACATCAAACCTCGCTCGATCGTTTCACTCAAAGGGGCTGCCACTAATCCAATACGAACAATCACCCATCCCCAGGTGGCATCTCTCATCGCTTGATGGAGAAACTGCCGCAGCCCAATCGCCATGCGTTCTGCCGGATCTGCGATCGCTGCGTACTGCGTCCAAATCTTTTGATTCATCACATCACTAAGAGATGCCGCAACTGCCCTCAATACATCCTCGCGAGTCTGAAAGTAGTTGTAAAACGTTCCCCTGGAAACCCCTGCCTCTGCAATGATGTCGTCAATCGTGACCGCATCCGTTTCTTTTCGAGCAAATACCCGATAGGCGGACTCAATCAAATGCGATCGCGTCCGTTCCCGTTTTTCCATACCAATAGAGGCTCGACGAGAAGACTTCATGAAGCCGGCGTTGAACGATACCAAACGTAGCATACCCTACTCTTGACACCTTCATCAAAATGATATTATTGTCAAAATGACACAAACGTCATTTTTTTGTTCACAAGCGTCAGTCCATGAAATAGGAGGCACCCGCGATGCGTATCGCTATCATTGCTTTGGGCAGTCAGGGAGATGTTCAACCTTACATCGCATTAGGGAAAGGGTTAAAAGCATCGGGTTACGATGTTCGCTTACTAACCCATGAGAACTTTGAGGGATTGGTCACTTCTCACGGACTGACGTTTTATCCCATGCAGGGAAATGTGCAAGAATTGATTGAAACGCCAGAAATGCGTGAGCTTGTCGAGAAGGGTAACTTTATTACGATGACTCTGCAGACGGCAAAAGAAACCGAACGAGTGGCAATTCAATGGGCGCAGGCAGGGCTAGAGGCTTGTCGAGGGATGGATTTACTTATCGCGGGTGTGGGAGGGCTTTATCTTGCTCTGTCCTTTGCCCAGAAGCTAGAAATTCCCCTGCTGCCAGCCTTTGTGTTTCCCTTTACGCCAACCAAAGCATTTCCGGGGATTTTGTTTCCTCAGTCCATTGATCGCTTTGGCGGGACTGTAAACTGGTTATCGCATCAAGTTCTCAGACAAATCATCTGGCAAGGCTCTCGTTCTGGCGATACCGCTGCCCGTAAGCAAGTGTTGAATTTACCGACATCTTCCTTTTTCGGCCCTCATCAGTCTCCCTATCTGCATCGTTTGCCAACACTCTATGGTTTCAGCCCTTCTGTAATTGCTAAACCGTTGGATTGGCAGAATGCCCATGTCACAGGCTACTGGTTTTTGGATGCCGCATCCGATTGGACTCCCCCTTCAGATCTGGAGAACTTTTTACAAGCGGGTTCGCCTCCAGTGTATATCGGCTTCGGCAGTATGGGCAATCGCAATCCTGAAGAAACCGCCGATCTCGTTTTGCAAGCTCTCGACAAAACTGGGCAACGGGCGATTCTGTCGGCTGGCTGGAGTGGAATGCGAACAGAAAACCTGCCGGACAACGCTTTTCTAGTCAATTCGATTCCCCATGCGTGGCTATTTCCGCGAGTTGCGGCAGTGGTACATCATGGAGGAGCAGGCACAACAGCCGCAGGACTTCGGGCAGGTGTTCCAACAATTATTATTCCGTTTTTTGGCGATCAAGGCTTTTGGGGGCAACGGGTTGTAGACTTAGGGGTGGGAACAGCCCCGATCCCCCGCAAACAGCTTACGGTTGAACGGTTGGCAGAAGCGATTCAAACGACTGTGGGCGATCGCACGATGCAACAACGAGCAGCAGAGTTAGGAGCAAAGATCCGAACTGAAGATGGAGTTGCAAATGCAATAGCAATTATCCAAAAACTCGAAACGGTAGTCACTACAGCCCAGGTCTAAGAATCTTTTCGGCTAACTTAGGAAGCCATCGCTGAAGCATTAACAGTAGCTTTACTTTTCCAATGGGTATTTCATAATGGTGCTGTAATTTAGGGTTATATAGCAATCCGATCAGAGTCTCACAACACAACGCCCTCTTGTCTTCCTAGACTTGTTGTATAGCAAGACTTTCAAAATTTACAGATCTAGAAAATCACTTAGGATTGCTATAAGCTGCTACGCAGCTAAACCGGATAAAATAGCATTGCCTTTATTTTTGATTTTTCGCTCCCATTTAATAACCATTTCTCCTTCATTTAATAATCTATGTAGTAATTCTGACAATTCTTCTACTGACTTAAACAGTCGATGTGCTATATATTCTTTCGCTGAATGCCAGACTAATTCAATCAAATTATAATCGGGGCTGTAAGGTGGCAAAAATTCTAAAATAATATGAGGCATTTCGGCTGAAATTTGGCTCAGAATATCTTTCTTTTTATGAAAACTAGCATTGTCTAAAATAATGACAATCTTCATTCCAGATTCGGCAAATTTTTCAGCTTGATTACCCAGTTCTCTCCATTCTTGAACTATCGAATCATTTAAGGCATTAATTTGCTCGTAAAAGGTATTCGAGTCTCCTCTTTTTATCACAATATTTAACCTTTTTTTGTCATGATATCTCAACCCACCCATGATATTTACTCTGCCTCTTTTCCTTTGACCTGTGATTTTTTTTCGACTGCCTTTTTTACCCCAACTTTTTCTTCTTATCACTCGTAAACTGAATCCACTTTCATCCCAAAACCATACCTGTAAAAGCTCTGGCGTTTCTTTTGTTATTCTTAAATACTCCGATAGCTTCTGTTTAAATACTTCTCTTTCAAGGGGATTTTGTTTGTCCTCTAAACTATATTTAGCCCAAATATAAACGTACTTTTTTTTATGTAGTATCCTGGATATCTGGGAGCCACTCAATTTAATTCCTGTGACTTTTTCTAAATATGTTGCTAGTCTGGCTGCCGTCCATCTCCCAAATTCATATCCATATTCTGCCGGATATTTATCAATTGTATCTATCAATACTTTTTCATACTCTGGAGTGACTTTGCGAAAATTTCCTGGGCTTCTTTTATCTAAAAAACTCTCCAAATTATCTGGGTCGCCATGAACTGACCAATAAGCTACCGTTGTGTAAGCAATCTCCATAAATTCACTGACTTCTCGATAAGTTTTTCCGTCATTTATTAGCAATAAGATTAGAACTTTTTCCCTCACATAATTATCATCAGACTCTTTTAAGAGTTTAATGAGTCTCTGTTTTTGATTTTGAGATAGATGGTTTTTGGCTGGCATACATTCTAACTAATGATCGCTTATCTTATATTTCTATTATACAATCTAGCTGCGTATCAGCTTATCAAGTCCGGTAGCACCGGACTTGATATAACCCTAAATTTTTTTTATAGCCTGACTGATATACTAAGAATGATTGAGTATCCCTAAAGCGATCGCATCGCAAGAGGTCAGGCAAATGTCAGCCACCATCACAATTAGCCCCAGCGAAATTCGGCAGATATTTCAGCCACGCACGTCCAGCGCTTCAAGGTTTTGGGAACTGGCTGAAAAAGCAAACAATTTAGCTGTAATAATTGAAGACCGTTGGGAAAAAATTCCTGCTGAAACGCAAGAATTACTCAAAGCTTTTGTCTATGCTTTCATTGAACCCCCTCAAGGAATTAAAGAGAAGTTGCTTAAATTTGTGGGGCTTTTTTCTTGGGCTATCGCTTTACCTTGGATTGTACTTAAAGGTGAACTAGATAGTTTTGTAGCTTATATTAACTCCTTTAATAGACTTATTAATGCGATTTTGAGTGGAGTAGAACGGGAAGATAGTGCTTATCAAAAAGCACTATCCGAAGCCCTGGAGGAAACTTTTGTCGGGTTGGAAACTAGCGATGCGATGACGGCGGAGGAGGTCTGTGAACAGATCAGAGCAATTTCATATCAAGCTCTCGAATAACTTTGAGAGAACTCAGCAAAAGCTGATCCGCGATCGCTATCGTAAAAATCAGGCAGAATTAGTAAAATTTCTCGAATTAATCCAAAAATTTATCAAATTTTTGAGTATTGACCCCCGTCCCCGTCCACCGTTGGGACATTTAGAGCCTTGGCCTCAAGGCTCTAGCCGTGATGGATTAGAATTGTGGAAGCTGGAGTTTAAAATGCTTCAGCTTCGCGGAGCCGCTGAACAAGGGCGACTTATATATAGCGATCGCAAATGAATTGTAAATCACAAATCATGTATAATAATGAGGACGTAAATCTCAGTAGGAGTTGAGA
>NZ_JAUBSH010000138.1:0-13713 GCF_036704705.1 Microcoleus sp. K1-B1
TCTCGGTAAGTGGTTTATAGATATTGTTTACAGTACTGCTTGATTTTGGACGAGTTTTTTATTTGGTAGTCCCTTACTTTAATCGGGCCCGCCGGGCCGCCGACTTTCGACCAGTCTTGAGTATTTCCTTTGAAAATATCTTGAACTTGAGCCGAGGTTAAACCTCCTTTGAAGGGGTTGTTAATGCCGACTACAAGGGCGATCGTATCTAGCGCAACAGGCACCGCTGCCAAACCCTGACCTTGTTCTTGAGCCGTCAAAGGTCTCGATATCGCTGCAATATCGGCTGTTCCTGCGACCAAATCTTGAATTCCCTTTGCAGAACCGTTTGCTTTGGTATCGACTATCGTGCCGGAAAACTTGCCTTGAAAGCCGTTCTTGAGGTTCTGATTGATTGTCACCATGCTGGTGGAACCGTCAATTCTCACCGCCGTACCCGCAGGCACGGAAACTGGAAGCGCAAAGGAACTAGCTGCAACAGGCGAAGCGCCGCCGACTACTGGCGCGACTGGAGGTGCGACAGCATTGCCTGCCGGTGTGGGAGTCGGGGTATTATTAGCATCCTGGGAGGCTGGTTTGTTGAGAAAAAAGAACCAACCGCCACCGGCGAGCAACAGAAATAACAAAATAAAAACTATGGGGGGAGGCCCGCTCTTAGCCATAAAATTCTCCTTAGTTGGGAAGTTCTTTGTTGTTGGAGTCGTCTAACATTTGCAGCCTGCGATTAACTTCATCGTCTAAGGTCATATTTTCTAATTCTGCCTGAAGTCTTTCTTGGGGGTTCTCAGATATTTCTGCTAAAGCTTGCTGTTCGAGGTGGTGGTTGTGGACGGCGTTTTTGGCTTGCTCAAATTGCGATCGAGCTGAATCGATACTGAGGTCGTTGTTGACTTTGGATATGGCTCCGAGGGCTTCGTTAATCTCGGCCATATCTTTCATATTTTGCATATCGGTTTTGTAGGCTTCCAGCTTCATCCGTTCTCGATTTAGCTTGTCTTTGGAAGCGTTGACGTATTGTTCGGCTTGTTTTACTTGGGATTCTAACTGCGGCAGAATTTGTTCTATCTGAATTACCTTCGCCATTGCCAAGCGGGCTGCTTCTTCGTTACCGTTGCGCTGGGCTGTGATGGCTTGGCGCTCTAGGGTTTGCATTTCCCTAACTTTTTCTTCATATTTGGTTTTGGCGCGCTGGTAGGCTGCAACTTGGGTAGAGACTGCTGCTGCTAGCTTTTGCACTGATTCTTGCATTGATCGCAGTGACTCTTCGGCTACCGCCACCGCCACGGGGCCGCCGGATTCTACGGGCAGTCCCCACATCCAGTTCCACGCACCTACGATGGTTCTGCCTGCCTTGTCGCCCATCAACCAATAAAGGACTTTTTTCATATAAGTACCAGATAAGCTTGGTTTTTACGCCTAGTTTACATCAGGAATTGTCGATCGCCCCGTCAGGTCGATCGATTTCTAGATTTTGGATTAATATTTTTTAACTGTCTGGATCGTCTATCCCCAATTTGCAAAACAGGCAATATTCGGATTTGCCTGTTTTGCTATTTATTTTTCGGCAATCTTCAGGCCTGTTAACTCTCAATTTTATAACCTGCCGTTTAATAACAGGCTAAAAATATATTAAGCGGGTAAATCTGCAAAACTACTAACATTTACCAGCGCTAAATCGGGACAAGTCCGTTTGATCAAACCTGTGAGAACTTTGCCGGGGCCAATTTCCACTACCCGATCAATTCCTTGTTGTGGCAATTGCAGGGAAATTTCTCGCCACCGCACGCCTTTGGTCATCTGCTGAGTCAACCGCTGCTTTAAAGTTGCGGCGCTGGTAGTGGCTGAGGGTTCTGCGTTCGAGAGCACCAGCATTTTAGCATCGGAAAACCTGGCAGACTTTAAGGCTAGCTGAAACTCTGCGGCCACTGATGCCATCAGGGGAGAGTGAAACGCACCGGAAACATTCAATTTAACGGCGCGTTTGACTTTGATTTTGGCAAGCAAATCTTCTACTGCTGCAGGCGTTCCAGAAATCACGACTTGTGCTTCGCTGTTGTCGTTTGCCAGCACTACGTCTCGGCTGTATTGAATTTGCAATTCTAGTTCCTGCCTGTCGAACCCGATCAAAGCCACCATTTGCCCGCCCGACGCAGTTTCCATGAGTTCGGCGCGGCGTTTGACTAAACGCAATCCGGTTTCAAAATCAAAGACGCCTGCTGCGTATAGGGCAACATATTCTCCTAAACTGTGACCGGCAACTACCGCTGGTCGATCGCTTTTTTCTCGCACTAAGTCGGCCAAAATACTTTCTACTACGAACAAGCAAGGCTGAGTGTAGAGAGTCCGAGATAGTTTTGCTTCTTCTTTTTGGCAAACTTCCGGGACAGACCAGCCTAAAATTTCTTTAGCGAGCTCAAATTTGGCTTTGGCTGTTGGCAAGTTTAATAAGTCTGCACCCATCCCGATCGCCTGGGAACCTTGTCCGGGAAATACCCATGCTGTTTTAGTCATTTTTCCGGTAATCTGCTAATTGGTGGTTGCTAATTGGTGATTGCAAAAATTCTTTCTTTCCCGCTTCTAAGTTCGCTCGCTGGTATCCGCTATCTTTCGGTTAACGAACTATCTACTCGCGACTCATAATTATAACATCTAACTGCGATTTTTACCAGGTTTATTTTTTTTTGCTACTTTAATCTGATTAATAGGCGTAGCACAATTTTCAAGCTTCAAGCCGGGGAAAGTCGATCGAAGAATAGAGGATTTTCCATTTCAGCACGCCCTTGTCAATAACTGTTGTCCGGGTGGTGCACCGCTGCGAACCTTGCCCTATGTATGGCGTGTTCAAGGATTTGTATTTTGCAAGGGTCGCACCCCCGACAATCATTAGCCAAAGTTTAAAGCCGCCAAACATTATACCAGCTCCCAAAAAGAATGAAACTGCTTTACCAGCTCCAAACCCATAGTTCCTCAGTAATTCTCAATCGAAAATCGAAAATCGAAAATCGAAAATGGTATTACCTTCCCCATTGAAAAATCGCAGCCCCCCAAGTCAAACCTGCACCGAAACCCGCAGCAGCAATAGTATCGCCCGCTTTAACTTTACCCAGACGCACGGCTTCGTCTAAGGCAAGGGGAATTGAAGCCGCTGAGGTATTGCCGTAATTTGCCAAATTGCTGATTACTTTTTCGGGGGGAATCTTTAGCCTTTGGGCAACTGCATCGAGAATCCGCTGATTGGCTTGGTGCAACAACAGCCAGTCAATTTCAGCAGCGCTGACATTTGCCCGAAACATAGCTTTTTCTATGACTTCCGGCACTTTTCTCACGGCAAAGCGATAGATTTCTTGACCATTCATTGTGATGGGTTCAAATCCGCCAACTGCGACGCTGACGCCCTCAATTAATTCTTTTGACTCGGCTTTGTAAGGCAAATTAAGAGACGAATTTTGCGTGCCGTCGCTGCGAATTTCAAATCCCAAAAAGCGATCGACTTCTGAAGCTTGCAATACCACCGCACCTGCACCATCTCCAAATAGAATGCAAGTACCCCGATCCGACCAATTCACCCAGCGAGACAAAATATCTGCTCCGATTAGCAAAACATTTTGATAAACCCCTGTCCGAATGAACTGCGAGGCTGTAACTAAACCAAAAATAAAGCCCGAACAAGCTGCTGTCAAATCAAAAGCCACAGCTTTTGTCGCGCCCAACTGATATTGAATTTTACTGGCAGTGCCAAACAAATCGTCAGGACTGGAAGTCGCCAAAATAATCAAATCAATATCTGTCGGCGAAATTCCTGCCATGGCGATCGCCTGAAGCGATGCCTCCGACGCTAAATCGCACAAAGAAGTGCGATCGTCCGCCAGCCTGCGCGCTCGAATGCCCGTCCGCGCGCCAATCCACTCGTCAGAAGTTTCTACTATCTGACTCAAACCGTTATTATCCAGCGAAACCTGCGGTGTACAAGAACCGCTACCCGTGACGGCAATGCCGAACCCTGATTGCTGCAACATTCCTCTCCATTTATGAGCGATCCATCTAGAAATTAAAAATTAAAAACTACCAATTAAAATTATTTTTTAAACTGCTGAAATTACTTTTTTGTGAAGCAAAACAGTTGGTTTAAGCTGACATTTTTAATTTTACATTTTTAATTTTTAATTCCTACTTACTGCCTCTAATTCACAGCTTCTTGTTCCAGAGCGCTTTGCTGATTGGACGATCGAATTCGCTCCAGCACTTGGTTGTCAACAGCCTCCTTCGCCAAACGAATGGCATTGAAAATTGAAGCAGCTTGAGACGAACCGTGGCTGATAATGCAAACTCCAGCAACGCCCAACAGCAAACCGCCGCCGTGTTCAACGTGGTCTACCCGCTGCTTGAATCCTTGCAAGCTTTTTTGCAGCATAGGGTCGTTAATTTGATGTTGGAGTCCTTTGACCAACTCTTCCTTAAGCACCTGGACTACGACTTCGCCCACCGCTTCGGCAAACTTCAACAACACGTTGCCGACAAACCCGTCGCAGACAATCACGTCGAACTTCCCCGACAGCACGTCGCGGCCTTCGGCATTGCCCACAAAAGGAATGTTCGGGTTGTCCACCAATAACTGGTGGGTTCGCACGGCTGCGTCGTTGCCTTTAGAAGGTTCTTCGCCAATGTTGAGCAGGCCGATTTTAGGTTCGGCGACGCCCAGCACGCACTGGCTGTAAATAGTTCCCATAAGAGCGAACTGCTCCAAAAATTTGGGGCGGCAGTCCACATTAGCGCCGACATCGAGAATGAGTACAGAGCTGCCCGGTACCATTGTCGGCAAAACCGCACCGATCGCAGGGCGATCGATTCCGGGGAGCCGGCCCAACCTGAGCAGGGCAGCAGCCATTGCCGCGCCGGAGTGACCGGCGGACACCACAGCATCAGCTTGCTGCTGCTTTACCAAGTTCATCGCTACGTTAATCGAAGCGTTGGGCTTGCGTTTGAGGGCACTCAAAGGTTCTTCGTGCATTTCCACCGCTCCTTCAGAAGGAACGATTTCTAGCTGACCTGTAGAGACGCGGCCGATCGCGTCTTGTTGCCGGAGCGAGTCTTCTATTTGCTGCGGGTCGCCCACTAGCAAAATCTCTACGCCTAATTCTTCTTGTGCCTTAAGCGCTCCAGCTACAACTTCGGCGGGGGCATGATCCCCACCCATAGCGTCTATTGCAATTCTTGCGCGTGTCGATCCCATTGACCAATGTTTGAGAAACACTAAAAATTCTACCAGGAAGTCAGGAGCGTGAATCCAGAAGTCTGAATAAAGAACTAAAATCCGCTCGCTACGGCGATCGGACAATTCTTATTTCCGACTACTCTGATAGATCTTGTTTTGTCACTACTTTACTATTTTTGACTGCAAATTGAAAAAATCAATGCAATAGTTTACATGACCGCAAGCACTTTAGTCCGGTAAACCCGGATTCATCCGTGGAGCGAGAAAAAAGATCCCCATCCTTATCACTTTCCCCCGGATTTATCAGTGGGAGCGCTTTCTTCAATCTGAAATCTAAAATCTAAAATCTAAAATCGATTGACTTTAGGAGTAAAAAATGCTGGATTTATTTAGCTCAGGAATCATATCTCTGTGGCTGGACATGGCTGGGGTACGCAGTGTCGCGCCTAATGCTGCGTCAGTGCTGGCTTGGCGGGGAGGGATACCCGGGTTAGTGGTGGCTGAAGATTTGGCTTTTGGGGGAATAGATGCGGCACATCCAGACTTGCCAGCAGAAGCGACGGTGCGGGAATATTTAAAAGATTTGAAAGACAAGAACCTGATTGATGGGAATCAGGGAATTTGGGTGCAAGCGGGAATGGTGCCGTTGGTAAGTCAGCAAGGCAAGACGCTGATGCCTGGGGCTTCGCTGACTAAGATTGCTACTTCTCTGGCGTCGCTGGAAACTTGGGGCGCGGATTATCAGTTTGAAACGCGGTTCCGGGGAACCGGACCGATTAGGAATGGGGTGTTGCAGGGAGATTTGGTGGTCAGCGGCGGGGGCGATCCGCTGTTTGTATGGGAGGAGGCGATCGCCGTGGGCAATGCTCTCAATCAAATGGGTATCGAGCGCGTGGCGGGAAATTTGGTGGTGACAGGCAATTTCCGCATGAATTACGAGTCCGATCCTTTGGCTGCAGGGGAGATACTGCGGCAAGCTCTTGAGGGTAGCAATTGGCCTGCGGACGTGGTGGCCATGTATTCTAAGATGGCTCCGGGAACTAGAAAGCCGCAAGTAACGGTGGCCGGCAGCGTCATTGCTGAGAAATTTGTGACTTCGGGGCGTTTGCTGCTGAAGCGCCGATCGCTGCCTTTAGCCGAAATTCTCAAGCAGATGAACGTCCACAGCGACAATGAAATGGCTCAGATGCTGGCCGACGATTTGGGCGGGGCAAAGATAGTGCAGCAGCAAGCGACTTGGGCTGCGGGGGTGCCGGAGGATGAAGTTCAATTAGTTAACGGTTCGGGATTGGGAGTGGAAAATCAGATGTCTCCGAGGGCGGCTTGTGGGATGATGCAGGCGATCGGGCGCAACCTTCAGACGACGGGGCTGACGATTGCTGACTTGTTTCCGGTGTCCGGGCGCGATAAAGGAACTTTGGAAAACCGACACATTCCGCGATCGGCTGTGGTGAAAACTGGTACTTTGGACACCGTAATTGCTTTGGCTGGAGCGATACCCACGCGCGATCGGGGTTTAGTTTGGTTTGCAATTATTAATCGCGGCACCGATTGGGACTCTTTGAGAGCGCAGCAAGATATATTTTTGCAAAAATTGGTGCAGCAATGGGGAACAGCATCGATTTTGCCAGTAGCAATTACACCGCACATTGACGGCGCCAGACCTGCCTTGGGGGCAGCAAATCGTAGCGATATTTTGGTCGGAGGTTAAGAAATAGGGGTTGAGTTGGGGTTCGGGGAAGGAGCACTGACAAAATAGCTTAGAATTGGAACAAGACTATTGTGCAAGAAGATGATCAAACTGCGATTGAAGAGATACGGGAAAAAACGCGAGACCAGCTACCGGATTGTAGCGATGAACAGTTCTACTCGCCGCGACGGCCGTCCCCTAGAAGAGCTCGGCTATTACAACCCCAGAAATAACGAAACCCGGCTGGATGTTCCAGCGATTGTCAAGCGCCTGCAAGAAGGCGCTCAGCCAACTGACACCGTGCGTGACATCCTGAGAAAAGCCCATGTATTTGAACAAGTCGGAGCCGGAGCCAACGTTGAATCCAGCACAGCAACAGTCAGCTAGTCCCAACTATGCTGGACTGGTTAAGTTTTTAATTGGGCCTTTTTTAGAGACCCCCGGCTCTTTGCGGGTTGATTGCGAACTGCACCCGCGCCAATCGCGGGTCTGGGTTAGGCTTGCTTTTGAAGATCCGGACAAAGGCCGGGTTTACGGTAGGGGCGGACGCAATATTCAGGCAATTAGAACTACGCTCGAAGCGGTGGCGCAGACGGCGGGTCAGTCCCTGTACTTAGATATATACGATGGTGAAGCGGGCGATCGTGGATCTGGCCCGCCCAGGGGCGAGCGCGACCGCCCGGATCGCGACCGCCCGGATCGTGGCTCGCGCGAGCCGCGAGGCGACTTCCGACCCCGGACGCCACCTCCGTCGCCGAGTCCCTTGGCTAGCAGAACTCCGAGAGAACAACCTCGCCGTACTAACACACCTACGTTTAGAACGAGCAGAAATACTCCCGGTTATTAACTAACTGCAGAGCCAAGAAAGAATTTTAGATTTTAGATCGCCTGTTGTAGACTTTGTATTACAAGCCCCGTTTGGTTTGAAATTGCCGGTTTTGCGATCGGAAACAAATGTAAAATTTTAAATTTCAAATGTCAGCGGCATCAGGTTCATCTAAAATCTAAAATTTCACATCTAAAATCTAAAATTGCCTGACTTAATAGAAGGGAGATTTGATTTGTACCTCAAGCACCAAACTTATTTGGGAGCTAAATCTAAAAGACGCCTTAGATACTAGGTAAAACCTAGTAACGGGCGTCTTTTTGTTCGCAAATAGTGACTGGTTGAATGTTTAGTTGTTAACTTTTAATTGCTTATTTGGAGGAGATTATGTTGGCATGAATGAAAAACTAACAATAGAGTTACCGAGCACTCAAAGTGCAATGTCGCTGGCCGGTAATCAAGAAGAAAACCTGAAAATGATCTCTAAGCAAACCGGTGCTACCCTGGTAATGCGAGGGCAAGAACTGCTGATTTCTGGCACAAAAAGTCAAGTAGAATTGTGTCATAAATTAGTGCGATCGCTCTCCGACTATTGGAAATCCGGCAAAAATATTACTGGAGTTGAAATCCAGACGGCGCGCCAAGCTTTGGATACCAACCGCCAAGGCGATTTACAAGACTTGCAGCGAGACGTTCTCGCCAGAACGCGCCGCGGGGAAGAAATTAGAGCCAAAACCTTCAAGCAGCGGCAATACGTCCAAGCAGTACGCACGCACGACCTGACATTTTGCATTGGCCCCGCTGGTACTGGCAAAACATTTCTAGCAGCTATTTTCGCCGTACAAGCGCTGTTGAGCAAGCAGTACGAACGGCTAATTTTAACCAGGCCAGCCGTGGAAGCTGGCGAAAAATTAGGGTTTTTGCCGGGAGATTTGCAGCAAAAAGTCGATCCATATTTGCGCCCGCTTTACGACGCCCTGCAAGAAATGATCGACCCTGAAAAAATGGCCGATTTAATGGAAAGAGGCTTGATCGAAGTAGCTCCTTTAGCTTATATGCGGGGGCGCACTCTCAGCAATGCTTTCGTAATTTTGGACGAAGCTCAAAATACGACGCCGGCTCAGATGAAAATGGTGTTGACTCGTCTGGGCTTTCGATCGAGAATGGTAGTAACGGGGGATATCACTCAAACAGATTTGCCGCCAAACCAACAGTCGGGATTGTCAGTCGCCCAAAACATTCTACGCAACGTTGAGGGCATTGCTTTCTGCGAATTCTCTCAGGCGGATGTGGTGCGACATCCTCTAGTGCAGCGGATTGTCGCTGCTTACGAACTGCACGAAACATAGTCAGTAGTTAGTAGTCAGTAGTCAGTAGTCATTAGTCATTAGTTGTTGGTTGTTACTTTTTGTTGTTTTTAATTACCAATAATCAATGCCCAAGGCTCTTCGGGTTAATGCCCAATGCCCAATGCCCAATGCCCAATGCCCAATGCCCAATGCCCAATGCCCAATGCCCAATACCCAATTCCCAAATTAAATTATGCCTAACCTGAAAGAATTCTTGGAAGCTTGCGAACAATTGGGAACGCTGCGTTTAATCGTGACTAGCAGCGCGGCTGTGCTGGAAGTGCGCGGTTCAATTCACAAGCTGTTTTATGCGGAGTTACCGAAGGGAAAGTATGCCAATATGCACACCGAAGTATTTGAGTTTCACCTAAATATGGACAAAATAAAACAGGTGAAGTTTGAAACAGGTGAGGCAAAAAGAGGCAATTTCACTACTTATGCAATCCGTTTTCTCGACGACCAGAATGAGGCTGCTTTGAGTGCGTTTTTGCAGTGGGGAAAGCCGGGGGAATACGAACCAGGACAGGTGGAAAATTGGCACGAATTGAAGGAAAAATACGGGGATGTTTGGGAACCTGTACCTGTTGAGGCTCTTTAAAAGATAGGTTTTTCCACCTTTGAACTGCATATTGGGGGCGGCAGCTCATGGCCAACCCCTAGTGCCCACAAGCAGAACATTTATTTTTGTGCAACAGGCATCTTGCCTGTTTATGAAAATTCTATAAAATAGGATGTTTAACTGATTTGTTGTCTAATTTTTGGATTAATGAACTGCAGAGGGCGCAGAGAAGAGATAAAGAAGAGAAAGAGAGACAGAAGGTTAGTTGTTTGAATGTAATTGGGTATGAAGGGAATTTGGAGTTTTTGTCTGGCTTTGGCGGTACTGCTGTGGGGTGGCGTTGCGAGAGGGGGGGTGTTGGGCGATCGCATATCAAGTTTTCCCAATTGGGAAAGCAAGCCTCCTATCGCTGTAGCTAAGGGAGATTTGGTATATCCCGACTGGATGGCGGGGAATTGGAATGTTGCTAGCACTTTGGTAGATTTAGCCGCTCCTTTAGCGCCAAATATTGTCACGCCAGGGTTTGAAAGCAACCGCCAGTATTTGCAGCAGCCGATATTATTTAAAGTGCGATTTCAACCTAAAAAAAATCTTGGGTTAATTTCTAATTATACATTTAAAAAGGATCAAAAGATTGTAGCAGATCGCACTTTTAACGGTTTGAATATTGCCAAGGCTTATTTAGGCGATCGTGGGGTAGTTTCGGTGAAAGTCGATCCGACCAATCCCAACCGCCAAATTACTGTTTTGAAAGGGGAACGCCAACTAATTTCGATTGTTACCAGTCGGGGAACTGAGACGCCGAATCCTCGCGAGTTTGTGTCTACAGAGATTTCTCAGCAGATTTTTCGGGGAGAGTCTGATATTTATTTAAACGAGGTGGAGACAACAACGGCTTATCAAGTTGTTGGAAAGGGGGAAAATGGCGATTCTGCGAGTAAAAGAATTGAGGCGGATCAGGTGACAGCGATTTATTTGTCGCCGCAAGACCCGGATTATTTTGCGGCTAGGGGGCATCCGGTCGCTTTGTACCGATATCGGTTGGAGTTGGTGGGGGCATAATTCAGTTGCCATGTCGATCTACCTAGCAACATCGGCTTTTGTCGCCCCTGTCTCTCCTTTCATCAGCTTTGCTAATAACCTTCATCAGTTTAACTGTCGCTAGGTTGGGAGTTGCTGGTATCTTCGGCGGTTCTTTGTTCTCCGCCATCCACGGTTCTTTGGTAACATCTTCCTTGTGACAGTGACGAGTGGTGGAATTGATACGCTGGAAATCTATCGTCGGGTTGGTGTGCAGGAGGTTTTGTTTTGGTAATATGGGGGAATTTCGGTTTATTGTTTGCGTCCAACGGGGTATGAGTTGGTGAGTAAGAGCGAACTGTTGCCGGAGTTGGATTTGCGATCGATCGAGTTCTATTCGCGTATGGCAGACCAATATGATGCGGTGAATGCTTTTATGCGATCGTTGTAGAATAGAAAAGAGTAATTCTGTGGTTTAATTGCGTTGCGATCGGGTGAAATTACCCATAGCTTATATAAGATTTAACTTGCACTGAATGTATGCTTTGAATACGGGATTGAGAAGAAACATCCATCGCGTTCCTACTAACACTTTTTCCACTAAGCCGCGTCGCGCTAAAGATTGTATGGCTTGCCAAAATTCTGGTTGGGATAATTCACTATCAGTAGCTTTTCGGGAAATATCTACAGTTTCGTTTTGAGTGCCTAACCAGTATAACGCCTTTTTTTCTGAGCCTGATAAACGCTCTAGGTGAGATTCTAAGATGGGTTCTAAGTCACCTAAGAATAAATCATTTACATCGGATAAAAACAGGGAAGCGCTACCATCAAATAACTCCCAAATAGTTGCAGCAATGATATTTAGCCAGGAAGGATGACCTTGATAAAGGGCGATCAAGTCTGACCATTTTTCCTCATCGACTAATCCTTTTTGTTGGAAAATTTCTGCAGCTTGTTGTCCTAACCCTTTGAGGTGTAAGCTTCGCATGGAGAGGTTTTCGGCTTCTAAATTCGCGATTTCTTTGGGTTTTTCCCAACTGAGGAGGATTAAACAACTCTGATGAGAGGATGTGGCAATTTGTTTAAAAAATTTGCCATAATCTTCATAGCCTGCTAAATATTGACCTGCTAATTGACCGCTACTAAAAATATTCTGTACGTCATCAAGAATGACTAGACAGCGAGAAGATCGGAAATAATCGATGATTGTGGGTAATGGGGGTTGTTGCGATCGCCCAAAAAATTGCTTGAGTTCGGTTTGGAGGGTGGAAAGTGTGGGAGTGTTGGTGAGGCTTAACCAAATAATATAATCAAATTCGGTTTGAATTTCTTCGATGAGTTTGAGGGCGATTGCGCTTTTGCCAATTCCGCTTAATCCGTAGATGGTGATTAAGCGCGTGTGGGCTTCTAATATCCATTGTTTGAGGGTGGAGAGTTCTGAGGTGCGATCGTAAAAGTAAGTTAATTCGGGTGCGTCTGTTAAATTGATGATTGGCGATCGATCTTGATTTTGGGGAGAGTCAGGGGGTGAGGGCGATCGCTGTTTAGCCTCTTCTGCATCTTGCAGTTTTTCTCCACAGATATTGATATGACTATTAATGTAACCAACAATCTGTGCACCATTATTGTTGTAAATATTAGATAATGCTTTGCTTTCTAAAATAGAGCGAACATTAGATTGTTTAATATCTTCTCCCAATATGTCAGAAAGCATCTTCCATAATTTTCTAGAAACTTGTTTAATATGATCTTCACTACGATTGCACTTTTTAGCTATTTTATGATATTTTTCCCCCTCCCAAACTTCTTTTAAGATAGAGCTTTGTAATGAATCAATATGTTTTCCCGTTTTCACAAATACTTGCTCGTCAGTCCATTGTAAAACCTCTTGGATGTCCATACCTAAAAGGGGGTTTAGTTTTGACCATCACACTATATCACACTTTATAACACCTGGAAAACTAAATAACACTTTTTTTTCTTAATAAAATTTCTTTAAAAAATATAATTGTACACTAAATAACACTTTTATGAATAGCCAAAAATACATTTTCATATTAAATTAGAATCAGGAGAGATATAAGGAATATAGTAGAAGTTTATAAGTTATCAAATGCTCTGGAGGAAATATGACACGGTTTAACTGGTTTGCCAAAGACGCCTCTCAAGGAGATCAGAAACTCACTTCTGGGGATGTGCAGCGCATCGTTGGCGAATTTAATAAATGTTTGCCACGCATTCTGGGGACACCTGAAGTTTTAGAGGAGATAACCTTTGAGGAAGCTATAAGTTATTTCCAGAGCGATCGCCCAGCAACTCCTAATTTAAAAAAAGGAGCAATTATTCGCCAAGAGCATCCCGATGGGCACATTTTAGGACAGGTGTTTTTAGACGAAAAGAATACCCTTGTTTGTCATTCAAATGGAATACCTTATGGTCGTCAGTTGATTGGCAAAAAGCTAGACCAAAAATTAACTGATGTCTTGGGCGATCAAGAATTAGTTGCCATTGAGTTGAAGGCTAAAGAATCTGGTGAATTTCAGCTTACTGAAGAACCTACTCCAAAATCGCGGATTGTAAAACTTTCTAAGATAGTTAGTATCATTATTTGGTCGATTATAATTCTAATTGTATTCATCCCGTTACTGGGGCGATTAGTTATGAGTCAGGCTTTAGGGGCCGAATTAACATCTCCTCCCTCCCTAGAAGTTACTCAATCTTTAGTCGCCTTTGGTGGAAGAGAAGAAGCTTTCAAAAAAGCTGTGAACAGTGCCAATCAAAGTGCTAAACAATATGCTAACAATGAATTGAATCGGTGGGAAGCTGATTTAATAAATCGAATTGATACGGATTTTTTAAATTGGTATTTTAATTATTTTAATCAGAAACAGCAAGAATTTGGTGTTTTTTTTCAATATATAGGCGAGAATGTTATGAATGGGTTTAATCCGACTATATAGCAATCCTAAATGATTTTCTATATCTAGATCAATCCTAAATGATTTTCTCTGTGTAAGTATATTGACGTATTTTGGGGAAATCAAATTTATGTTCGTT
>NZ_JAUBSH010000139.1:0-13333 GCF_036704705.1 Microcoleus sp. K1-B1
CTATCCTTGCTCTTCGCTGTGCTTATCTCAATGGTCAACTTTCAATTTGATGTATTTGCCAAACTGAGATGCACCCAAATGTTCTCACTGCGATAACTACTTCAAAGATGGAGATTCCATAAAGGTTGACCACATCATCCCAAAATCGAAAGGTGGAAGGGAATCCTATGATAATTGGCAATTACTCCATCGACATTGCCACGACACAAAAACTGCGAATGATGGCAGTCTCGCTAACAAATCTAGCTGCACAAGTGCTAAACCTAAGCCACCAGTGGAACCAAGGCTTTGAGCGTGGGAAAACGATATGTTGGTAACGACGTACTGATGACAACAGCCGTTTTATTGAGGAGCGGAATGATGGGAAACGATCACGTTCCGTTTTGGAGAGCCGTGGAGGAGGTGACTCCTTCACAGACTTTAATTATCCTGAAAAAGGGAATGAAGATGCTAGGGATGGAGCTGCAAAACGGTACCTCTGGGCAAGAGGAATCCGCCTCGAAAGAGCGAAAGTGTGGGGAGAAGACCCCCTCTACTATTGACGATGCACCCTGAGATAGCAAGTGGACTTCGATGAACCATGAATTAGAATCTCCGTCCGCGACGGTTGGGGAGTCTATCAAAAATGTCGAAACAGCCTCATCAAACAAACGACAAAAGCTACTTATGGCGATCGCGCCCCAGAAAAATTCTCCCCCTCCTCCCCTTTCCCCAACTCATTCACTGCCGGCGCCTTGCGACTCACCAAGCAATCTCACGCACTATTCCCCTTCCCCTATCTCCTTTGGGGCTAATGGAAGTTTCCGTAATTTATCTTAACTATAAAACTCAAAACTCAAAACTCTTCACCAGCCCCTATCTCCCTTCAGACAGAGGGAAGCATTCGTGATTTCCCTTATTATAAATATAAGGTTAACTTCTAAGTACCCTTGTTAAAAATAAATTTTGCAAACAATAGGGGAAAAACTAATGAATAGTCAAGAAAACGCGACCCACACGGCTAGCGAAAATCAAGTCACGCTACCAAAATCTAGGGAAATATTGCTCGGCGAGGAAACAGAAAAAGCCCTCGGTCAGCAAAAACAAGAAGATGCTCAAACTAGGCGCGCTGTCGAACAGTTGAAAGAAGAACTTCAGCACAAAATAGATGAAGAATGTCATCACAAGGTAGATTAAAACTAATAGGTTTTTTTTAGGGTGTGGGTAAAATGTGTTCTTGCCCACACTCGCCTTGGGAAGGCAGAAGGCAGAATTAAAAAATAAAAAAAAATAAAAATTTTTTTAGGCTAAAAAAATGGTGTATGGTTTCCCGTACACCATTTTTTTTTTACATAACTACTTCATTGCAACCAGCATAAAATGTAAAAAAACAAAAATGTAAGTAAGAAAGTTGCAGTTGATTCAAAACCGAAAATATCTGTTCCATATTCCATATTCCATATTCCATATTCCATATTCCATATTCCATTTGTTATTCATTCTTTCTTCCTAGAGGTAGAGTGCAACGCAGCTCCTAGTTACCTATGATGAGTTCATTAAGTAAAAAACGTCAAATTAGATACAGATAGGGAGAAACCCATGAGCACTCAAGATAGAGCAAAGGCAACTGGCGACAACATCGCAGGCAAAGCTCAAGAAGCCCTAGGCAATGTTACTGGCGACCCGAAAGATAAAGCAGAAGGCAAAGCCAAGCAGGCAAAAGCTGAAGCTGGTCACGCGATCGAAGATGTCAAAGATGAGCTCAAAAAGAAACTAGACTAAGCCTAATACTATAGGCATTGAGAGGGTCGAGCAACCTGACCCTTTCAAGTCTTCAAGTTGTTTTCAGAAGGGAGGAAAAAAGGTGAGTTTATTGCAGCAGAGTCGCAAAATAATTGCGGGCGTACTTTTGGTTTTAATGCTGGCTATTACGACTGCGTGCGCGCCCAGTGTTTCAACCCAAAAACCGACTGATGTACCTGTAGCAATTGGTGGCAGTCAGGGTTATTACGCGCAGCTAGAACGTGGCAATACCGCCGCAGGTCAAGATTTTGGTCAATGGGTAACAAAGACGGCTCAGGGCCTGGTTCAGGATGCTTACGTCCGCGACAATAACAAATTGGGAGTTGTAATTACCCCGCAAGTCCGCCCAACTGAAGTGAAAGATTTGGCGAAATCTTTAGCACAAGGTTTTCACCGCAATTTCCCAAATCAGGATGTAAGTGTTTTGGTTTACGCTCCTGACAAAAAGTTGATTTTGACTGCTAAGTACGACCAGCAATCAAATCAGATTGAATACAAGTCTTGACCGGGTTGGCAAGGTTAAATGATAGCCCCGTGGCGCTTTAATATTCCGCAGTTTTTTGAAGGCGAAACCATCTCAATTTAAGACTGAAATGTTGTGTAGATTGGAAAAAAGTTACCATGAGTAGCAGCGATAATTACAAGCGTCAAATCATGAACGATTTAGCCCAGGGCGATCGAGAAATGATGCCGGAGACAACGGGTGAAGATTACGAAAACTTTGACGATTTTGCTCAGAGAACTTCGCCTGCTCAGCGCAAACAATTATTCGGGCGTTCACTGAATCACGACTCTCTCCCGCCGGCTCAGTTGGAACCGGAATTGCAAAAGGCGATCGCCCAAATTAAGCCAAATGAACGCGACGATGTAGCGCGGGAATTCTTCAAGCATTTGGGCAAGAGAGGATTGGACGATCGCAAATTGGAAAAGCAGCTAGGACTTTCTACCCACCACGCCAGCCGCATGAATGCTGACGATGTTACCAAGCTGGCCTCGTTCACCTATCACAATCATCCGGATATTTTCCGAGAAGTCCTGGCCGAACAGCCGAGTTTGATGAAGTTTTTGGGAAATCCAGTTGTTGCTGGTATTTTGGGAATAGTTGCGGCTAAATGGCTCAACAACCGCAAATAATCTGGGATTCAGACAAGCCTAAAAGCGGATAATACGTGCAGCCAATAAAAGGACGATCGCTCTGGCGATCGTCCTTTTATTTTCTATATCTAGTCCTGTAAAAGAACCGTGAGCGCGTTGGTAGTTAAGACTTTACTCCTCAGAATCCGATCGGGACTAAAGTCCTGACTACAAACCTTTTTTATTGGCGTCGTTCCCGGCGAAACGATATTATAATAAATTCCAAAGATTTAAATTTTAATTATTAGGTTAGTCGGTGTTCGGGTGATTCACACCCCTTGCCCATTACCAACTACGAATTACCGATCGCCACGGAATAAATATTGGTCACAGATAAAAATAACTGCACAGCAGTAAACTGCGGTATACCTGACACTCCGCAAAATTAAATGTAGGATTAAGTGTTGCCGTGAATCAGAAAAAAAAGATGAACGTATCCACTATTTGGCGAAAACTCCGTAGCCAGCAAGCCTTCTGCTTGGCTGTACTCCTGGCAGGTTGCCTGGTATTTATCGGTTGTTCCCCCGCACAGTCAACGGCTGGCAATTCAGTCGATCCCAAGTTGAAAGAGCAAGTCTTGCAGGTTATCCGCGAAAATCCCCAAGCAATTTTAGAGTCGGTACAAGCGTACCAGCAACAGCAGCAGCAGTCTCTCAAAGCAGCGCAGCAGTCATTTTTGCAGGAGATGAAAACTAATCCCAAATCTTCGATAGGGGATTCTCCCACCACGGGTTCAGCTTCGCAGCAGATTGTACTTTTAGAATTCTCTGACTTTCAATGTCCGTTTTGCGCGCGCGCTCACGATACTGTCAAGCAGTTTATGGCAAAACACCAGGAGAAAGTTACTTTAGCTTACAAGCATTTTCCCTTGACTTCAATTCACCCTCAAGCGCTGCCGGCAGCTAAAGCAGCTTGGGCGGCGGGCCAGCAGGGCAAATTCTGGGAATATTACAGCGCTTTGTTTGAAGGGCAGAAAGATTTAGGCGAACCATTGTACGCATCTATCGCCCAAAAGCTCAATCTAAAATTAGATAAATTCAACACCGATCGCAACAGCCCCGCTGCAGAAGCCGCCATTCAGAAAGACGTGCAACTTGCTCAACAACTGGGCATTGAAGGCACTCCCTTTTTTATTATGAACGGCAAAACTTTCTCCGGGGCGATCGAGCTTTCTGAGATGGAAAGCATTCTCGCATCTGTCTCGAAATAAATAATTCCTGACTCTTGGAAACCGAGTCTAAAAATGCGTTCCCAGCCAAAGCAGGCTGGGAACGAGAAAAACCAGAAAAACTCGAAAAATCTTTGATTAAACCGCAGCCAACTCAGGAGTCGGGCGCTTGCTGTGGCGGATACCCTCGATCGCCTCTGCGTAATCATTCGCCTTAAACACCGCAGAACCAGCGACGATCGCATTTGCGCCCGCTTCCAGAACCTGCCAAGTATTGTTCCCCTTCAAACCACCATCCACCTCAATCCAAGGATCGAGGCCCTTGTCGTCGCACATTTTACGCAACTGGCGAATTTTCGGCAAAACAGCCGGGATAAAACTTTGACCACCAAAGCCCGGATTGACGCTCATAATCAGCACCAAATCGCACAGTTCCAGCACGTACTCGATCAACTCCAAAGGCGTCGAAGGATTCAGAACCACACCAGCCATTTTGCCCAATTCCCGAATTTGGCCGAGGGTGCGGTGCAAGTGAGGCGAAGCATTGTGTTCCGCGTGCACCGAAATAATGTCCGCACCAGCCTTAGCGAAGTCCTCGACGTACTTCTCCGGCTCGACAATCATCAAGTGGACATCGATTACCTTGGTAGTAACGGGGCGAATTGCCTCAACAATCAGCGGCCCGATAGTAATATTAGGAACAAAGCGACCGTCCATCACATCTACGTGAATCCAGTCAGCCCCAGCTCGATCGACAGCCTGAATCTCTTCTCCAAGACGGCTAAAATCGGCTGATAATATGGATGGAGCAATAACGATGGGTTTTTGGGATTGGGTCATGGCTAAGTCTGTTCTCCTGACTGCTGTGCTGTATCCAGTTTATCAAAATACGGGTCTCCGGGTCGAAAAGTTGCCAACGATCGGTCGCGAGATTGGGAGGGCAGAAAAATTTGGCCTCTGACAGACAAGTTTGGCGATCGCGCACCAGCCCAGCTCTCGGAATTTTGGTTTAGGATATAAATTTTACCTCTAACAAATAACTTGTGTGCACAATCCGACCTTCTGCAAATTTTGAGTACCGAATTATGAAAAAAACAGATCCCTTAGAAAATCCTGAACTCGATCGTGCCAGTCTGTTTGTATTAATGATCCCAGTCATCGGCTTTTTCCCCGCCCTGTGGACTCTTTACCGCCGTCAGGGTAGTCCCGAACGCAAAGCCATCAGCCGCTTGGCAATTGCCCTTGCTTTTAGTTGGCTCTTAGGACATATTCTTTTAGAAGCTGGAGCGATTTCTGCGGAATCTCCGACACTTCCCATGTTATTAATGAGTAGCCTGCTAACAACCAGCTATTTCATCGTTGCTCTGGGACTGATGGTTCGCCTCTGGAAGCGTCAACCGCTATGGTTGCCCGGAATTAGTCGCCTAGCCGAGCAAGTAGTAGGCAAACATTTATCATAATTTAGGGTTCTTTTAAGCCCCTACCCTATTGATTGATTGCGTCTTCAGCTTGATACTACATATTGCCATTATCTTTTTTATTTTTGTTGTGTGTGAGGAAGCCAGTGCCAGCTCAAAAAATTCCTAATCAAGACCCTATCCAACAATCAACTGCTCAACCTGCAACCAAAAAAGCTTCCCAGCCCCATCGAGGCCGCTGGCTGGGTTTTGGTTTTGGTTTGGCTGGAGTAGCCATGCTCTCAGCCACAGCCGGAGCGTTGCTAGCCGTCTCCCTTTCTACAACGCCACTTCAGCAACAAAAGTTGAGCCCTGAAGAAGCGGCAGTGTTTTCTCAAGGCGACATGGCAAAGCTCAGCATGAAAATGCCGGAGCTGACTCGGCCAGTTAATATTTTAGTTTTAGGACTTAAAGTTCTGACCTCTGACATCGAAGGAAGTGTCAACAAAAATGTCGGACACGAGGTTTGGGAAAACTCATTTAAGGGCTTAACCGATACCATGCTGTTGGTTAGGTTTGACCCTCAAAATAAAAAGTTAAGCGTGCTTTCCATTCCGCGAGACACCCGCACCTATGTTGAAGGCAGGGGCGAGGTGAAAATCAACGAAGCTAATTACTACGGTGGCCCGGCTTCGTCAGCGAAGTCAGTCAGCGGACTCCTGGGCGGTGTGGGAATTGACCGCTACGTCACAGTTAATATTCATGGCATAAAAAGTTTGGTAGATGCCCTGGGTGGCATTACTATTAATGTCCCTAAAGACATGAAGTATACCGATCATAGTCAGCATTTATATATAGATTTAAAGGCTGGCAAGCAGAAACTCAACGGCGAACAAATCGTGCAATATTTGCTTTACCGGCACGACGATTTGGGCGACATCGGGCGGGTGCAGCGCCAACAATTGTTGATGCGAGCTTTTGTGGAACAGGAAGTAAATGTAGGTTTGCTGTCTCGACTACCGAAGATTTTATCGGTGATTCAGTCTCACCTGGACACCAATTTGAGTATAGAAGAATTGGTAGCTTTGGCTGGTTTTGCTACTCAAACCGATCGCGCTGGCGTGCAGATGTTGATGGTTCCGGGTAAATTTAGCGATTCTAAGGACTACAAGTCAAGTTTTTGGTTGCCAGACCAATATGCTATCGAAACTATGGTGGCGGAACATTTTGACTTCGGCCAAAATACTTGGCAAATTGAGAATGCGGATTCGACTTTTCTGAATGTGGCGATTCAAGATAGTACCGGAGATCCATCGGCTGTTGAAGATTTTGTCAATACTCTGACTCAAGCCGGTTATCGGAATGTTCAGGTTTATAAAGCTTGGCCGGAACCGCTGGAGGTAACTACTCTAGTAGCTCAACAGGGCGATATTAAAGGTGCTCAAGCGATTCGCCAGTTTTTGGGTTTTGGAGATGTGTTGGTTGAGAGTACCGGTTCTTTGAATTCGGATGTGACAATCAGATTGGGTCAGGATTGGTTGGCGAAAAAGGCTCAGTCTGGTGGTGCGGCAAAGTCTTTTTAAACTAGATTTTAACTGGGGTATTTGTAGGGACACAGCATTGCTGTGTCCTCTTCTTTTCTGTTGGTAGAGATGGAGGCGATCGCTTTTTTGTCGATTTACTGATACTATATTTTTTGGTGATGATGAATCACGATCGCCATAGCGATACTTCCCTACGCAATCTCAACTGAAACAAGAGTTAACAAGGGAAAGCTTAAGATATTTTATAAAGGTAGGGTGGATGAACAAGGGTGATAAAATAGACCGACAGCGGGAACATCAGGCAAATGAACGCACCTTTCTTGCATGGTTACGAACTTCACTCGCTTTAATTGGTTTTGGGTTTGCAATCAGTCGGTTCAGTTTATTTCTCCGTCAATTTCAAGCTACAGTGACTCAGCAAGAAGTTTCCTCCCCTCCCTTCTTCAACTCGGAAACTTTAGGGCTGAGTCTGGTCGTTTTTGGAATTGTGGTCATTGCCTTAGCAGCATGGCGTTATAATCGAGTTTTCTGGCAAATTGAGCGAGGTGATTATCGCCCAAATCGTGTGCTAGTTTGGATTCTGACTGGAGTTGTAATGATTTTAGGAACGTTAAGCATTCCGTTGTTGCTATGGCGAGATCGCGGAAATATAGCTCCCACTTCAACTCCTAAAAACTCTCAATTCTAAGTTAAGCCGATCGCTTAGCTAAAGTGAAAATAACCCCAACCATATCATTAAGATTTTGTGCATCTAGATTGTCTATGGTGTTCGAGAGATGTGGAGAGGGTTCGATGGGGAGAGCATTTGATCATTTTCGATCGGGTCATCAAAATCTACAATTTAAATACAGTAAAAGTTACAAGCGGAAGCAAGTGGAATGAAGCCATCGCACCCACAACCAACCTAAAAAACTCCCCACAAAATAAGAGATAAAATCTGACCAAGTAAAGTGATTTCCCAAAATCAGCCTTCCGGGTAAAGTAGCTCGCATTGCTTGTAAAAACGGAGGTGTCCACAGTTGGAGAAACTCTACTCCGCAGGTAGCTAGACACACAGCTACAGCCGCCCTAATTTGCGAAACTCGCGGCAAGATCAGAACTACCAGCAAAATCCAAAATACCTCATAGGCTATGCTCCCAAAAAAGTCGTTGAACCATTCCGGTGCAGGGCCGCGAGAAAATCTCACTGCGTAACCTAAAGGGATAATGACAGTAATGCTGATTAGCAGAGCAACTCGATATTTGAAAAAACGGCGATCGGGAGAAATTGGGGAAGTCATTGATTCCGGCCACAATCACGGATTTGTTGTCACAGGTTGAAGAGGATAAACCTCAGCAGTAAATGTCATCTTCAATACTGCATTGGCTTGCAACGGCTCATTGAACCAATGTTCTCTGTACCACCTATCCTCTTCTATCGATCCTGACATCATACGAAGCTCCGCAAAACGGCGATCGCCAGCCTCTAAATAGACGCTCCAGGGCTGGCGCCCCTGTCCTTCCAAAACCACGATGCAATCTGGGTTGCTGGGTCGATCGTTCAGCGAATCATCACTAAGCTGAACCCAACTTGGGCGATGACGGCTGAGTCTGATAGCCACCTCAAGCCGCTCCAAGTCAGGATGCTCTATGGATTTTTCTAGGAACCTTGTGACTGCTTCAATCTCGATATCTTGCGTGATGTACTCAAACAGTACCCCGAAATCAGTGACCAAACAAGCCAGTTCATCATCGGCTGTGAACCCCCAATAACTGGCATAGGAACCATCCCCGTATCCACTTGAAAACGCGATCGCATTGCCCTCAGTATCAGGGTCTAGGGTGAGATTGAAAGTGTGAGTATCGGGGTCTAGGGTGAGATTGAAACCACTCGGATCGATAATTTGCTGAGATGGGTAGGTCAATTGAGTTACCAGATCCCGATCTGCTAGCCAGCCCTGCAATTCAAACATTTGTTCACAGGCACGATAGACTAGACGCTGCCATTCTTTAGCAGAACGCCGCTCAACTACCTGAGCATCCACAAAACAGCCCATTCCCGCATCAACACCATAGCCAAAAAACTGATTCCCTCTTAACTCCGCCAAATCCTCACTTGGACGCAGAGCCATCTCCCAACGGACAGGGGATTGGGAGCAAAACTTAACCATCGCACAGGCAATGGTCCAATAGTCAACCACACTTAGCAACACAGGATAGCGCCCTGGTGGAACGGTTCTGGTAAATGGGGCAACGTCGCACCACAGCCAACCGGGGTCGCACGCAATAATACGCCCTGAAGGTAAAACTAAGTCACCCGCCTGAACAACATCACTGGTTATGCGACCCTCTGTGAGCGATTCGTAGACTTGATTGGGCTCGAATGCTGCGAGGAAATTGGTATGAGCCATTAGGGACATGAGGCGATCGCAGTTAGATAGAACATTTTTACTACTCTAATATATGATTTGTGGTTCAACATCAAAGATTGCTTGGGTAAGCCATATCTATTTAACCGGACTTGATATGACTGGCATAAAATCTTAACCTGTATCGGATTGAGTGTCTGGTACCACTTGTAAAAGAATTACATTGCTGTGGCGCTCGCCACCGAGCAAAAACTTAACTTCCCCAGTCGCACCGTTAACTTTAAAATCAGAATTAGCCAAAGTCTTAGCCAACAGAACTCGTCCTGCTTCACTGCTATAAGGTTAATCGCGATCGCCCACAGGTAAACTCAGTATAAACCCTGTTTGACCAAGTATTGCAGCATCTAGTTTGATATCGCCGCCGTGAGCTCGTGCAATTTCCCTTGCTAAACTTAGCCCCAATCCCGATCCTTCTATTTTTTGGATCTGAGTCGAGTCACCACGATGGAAGCGCTCAAAAATGCGATCGCGCTCCCTCAAAGAAATATCTTGAGAGCTATTGACAATTTTCACAATTACTCTTTTTCCCTGACAATTAGCCTGTAACCTGAGCCAACCCTTCGGTAAATTATATTTAATCGCATTACCAACCAGATTTTGCAAAACCTGCACCAGCAAATCGCGATCGCCCTTGATATATAAATTAGGAGCAATTGCCATTTGCACATCTAAATGCGGTGCTAGCAGTTCCATATCTTCGGCAATTTCCGATAGCAAAGCCGACAGATTCACCTCAACCAAATGTAAACCCATACGTCCGGCATCGGCGTGAGAGAGTAAGAGAAGTTTACGGGTTATTTCACTCAAACGGCGCACTTCATCCAATAAATTACTCAGGGTTTGCTGCACCTCAGAACCCGATTCAACTTGATGCAAAGCCCGTTCTAGTTGACCTTGCAAAATTGCCAGCGGAGTCTTTAATTCGTGGGCGGCATCTCCACTAAAACGAGAAGCTTGTTTAAAACTTCGCTCTAGACGTTCTAACATCTGATTGAACACAAAAATTAATTCTACAAACTCTATATCCGTTGCTCCGTCAGGGACGCGCCGATCGAGTCCTTGTACGGTGACATTGCGAATTGCGATCGTGAGCCGTCCAATTGGAGATAGAATACTCCGCGATATCACCCACGCTCCACCGGCCACGAGTAAAAGCACTACGGGAATAGAAAATAGAAAGATATTGCGAATCGATGCCATTTCCCGATCGATCGCTTGTAAGTTAACAGCGATCGCTATTTGAGTCTGAGGAGAATGAATCGCGCCCACACGCCAAACTGTCCTGCTAGTACGCTGGGTTGCTAGTTTAGCTTTGAAAACTCGCGGAAAATCCGGTCGATCGAATTGAGGAGGTCGATCGCGCGGGGGTCTTCTTTCTCTCGGTGAAAAGGAATCGGGTCGATGGGGAGGTGGTGGATAGGGTGGATGTGGTGGAGGGGGAGGTTCTAATTGAAAAGGTATTCTGCCAGGATCGGGAGGCGGTTGGGGCAACGATCGCCATAGTGAATTGGCATCAATTCCATCTTGCCACTGGCTCGATCGGTAGAGCAAATTACCATCTCTATCAGTCACCAGCAAAGCTGCGGTTGTTTCCCCATCATTCATGCCCAAAACTGATGGCAAAGAATCACTATAAGCACCCCATTGGGTCGATTGCGGGCGTGTAGATTGGATTAACTGATTCTTGATTTCAGCATCAAGACGCTTGACCTTAGCATCGTAAATCAACCACCACGAAACAATACTAAAGCCAATTAAAGCAATACTTGCTAGAACAGCAGATGATAGAGCAATGCGAAAGCGAAAAGATTGCAATTTCACGATGGGGAATCTGGTTTGCGAAACCGATAGCCAACGCCGCGCACGCTCTCAACCCATCCTGTACCGCCGATCGGTTCAATTTTCTTGCGAATGCGTTGAATACATACATCTACCACATTCGTATTCGGATTAAAATCATAACCCCAGATATGTTCGAGGATTTGCGTGCGGGTGAGTACCCTACCGGGCGATCGCATCAGATATTCCAACAGATTAAACTCGCGGCTTGTAAGTTCTACCGCATGGCGATCGCAAGTGACTTCTCGCAAAATGCGATCGAGCTTAACAGGGCCAACACTCAGAATATTTTGCCCACCGCCTGAAGCCCGCCGCACCACAGCATAAATCCGAGCCACTAACTCTTCAACAAAAAACGGTTTAGCTAAATAGTCATCAGCACCAAGATGTAACCCTTCAATGCGATCGTCGAGTTCATTGCGAGCAGTTAATAAAATCACGGGTACGTTGCGTCCCGCCTTTCGCAGATGTTTGAGAATAGATAATCCATCTTTTCCGGGCAATACAATATCCAGGACGATCGCATCGTACTCATTATCCATCGCCCGCCCGTAGCCATCATTGCCATTATCGCAATAATCCACAACAAAGCCTTGTTCTTTCAAACCCATACAAACAAAATTGGCGATTTTTTCTTCATCTTCAACGTATAGAACATTCATAGATTTAGCGATTAGGTTGCGATTATACCGCGAGCGTGGATTTACTTAAATTACAAAACTGTAATCCATCCACAATGTTGCAGGTCATGTTTGGGGAGTTTGATGTAGCTATAAACATTTCTGGATCGGCGATCGTAACTCTCATGAAAATTGCTTCACTACTCGCGTTACCCGCTACAGCGTTGCTGCTGGGATTTAGCAGCTTGACTTTTCCCGATCGAACTACCACTAATTCTAATACTGTACTAGCCCAGAGCCAGCCCGATCCCAATCAAGAGCGCAGACATCCGCCCCGTATAGATTTTGCCGCTGCCGCCAAACAATTAGGAGTCACCGAAGCCGAGTTAATCGAAGCTTTGGGCCTACCCGCCAAACCGCCGGAACCACCAAGTGAAAATAATCGGCCGCCCAGCCCACCGCCCCGTCCTCGTTTAGATATTCCCGGTGCAGCGAAAAAATTGGGAGTCACCGAAGCAGAGTTGATTAAAATTCTGGGCATTCCACCGCGTCCACCGGGCGATCGTAATCTACCTCAAAATTCGGAAAAACGCTAATTTTTCCACATTACAAAACTGTAATCCTAGGACAGGGATAAATGTCATATTCAACCAACTTAATGATTGTAGAGACTAAATCAAAGGCCGATTGAGAATTCATTTCTTTAGCCTGACAACTGATTCAAACTTAAAAAACTAATCCGGGTAATTACATCATGCCAGCACTATTTCCTAATCCAATCAATGCACCGGGCAATCCTCCCCAAAATCAAGGCGCAGCGGGCAACCAACCTCCCCAAAATCAAGGCGCACCAGGCAACCAACCTCCCCAAAATCAAGGCGCACCAGGCAACCAACCTCCCCAAAATCAAGGCGCACCGGGCAATCCTCCAGGGCAAAATCAAGGCGCACCGGGCAATCCTCCAGGGCAAAATCAAGCAGCAGTAGGCAACCAACCTACCCAAAATCAAGGCGTACCGGGCAATCCTCCTCCCCAAAATCAAGGCGCACAACTTACGAATTCTGCTTTACCTCCCCAAAACCCAACTCCACCCCCTCCGCCAGCTAACAGTATTAGCACCACAGCAGGAAACGACAATATTACTGGAGATAGTTTAGATAACTTCATCCTAGGTAGTAGCGGCACAGATACCATAACTGGAGGATTAGGCACGGATACAATTAGCTATCTTTCCCTGGGCAGCGGCATTACCATTGAGGCTAAAGGTATTGTAGATAAAGGCGCAGTCGGTACAGATACCCTGCAAAATATAGAACAAATAATTGCTCCTTTAGGACAGATTAATACCATCGATGCTTCTACAGGTAAGTAGGTAGGCGGGAAAAAACCAATCTATGTAACAAAATATTAAGTTACCTAATTGGAGTTAAACTTAAGACGT
>NZ_JAUBSH010000140.1:0-13316 GCF_036704705.1 Microcoleus sp. K1-B1
TTTGGGGAAGCCGTTGGTTTAAAAAATGTAAAATTATATCATTTATTGGGATATTTACAAAATCGGGATGCTCCCAGTCACAACTTACCGAAAGCATCAAGGATACAAGCCCCGGATTCATCCGTGGTAGAGAAATGAAAAACCTGTATCCGATAAACTTGCCCCCCAATTTATCCGTGGGGTCCATGCTTCAATTCTAAAATCTAAAATCTAAAATCTAAAATCTAAAATCGATTGACCGATCGCTCTTATTCGGAGTTGCCAGTGCCACAGTTCCATAAACCGAAATTCCCGACTGTTCCAAAATTTTAATTGCCGACTTAACCGTAGTACCGCTAGTGTAAATATCATCAACTAACAGCACGCGATCGCGCGGACGCCGGCGGCGAAAATCTTTCCCCAAACCTAAAGCATTTTTCATTTCCGCTTGTCGCTGCTGTGGCGTCAGAGCGAATAAAGCCTGAGTATTTTTCACCCGCTCCAAACCGTGCCGCTGCAAAGGCAAACCAGTCAGCTCACAAAAACTTTCAGCCAAAAGTTCCGCTTGGTTAAAACCACGCTCCCTGAGCTTTTCTTGATGCAGGGGAATCGGTACAACTGTTAAATTGTCTATAGCTAATTCGGGAAAACTCAGCCAAGCTTCCGCCAGCCAGCCGCCAAGAGGTTTGGCTAATTGCGGATTGCCGTCATATTTCAAAGCTGCGATCGCCCGTTTGAGAGCCCCGCCATACTCACCCCACACAAAAACACGCTGTTGTGGTTCTGAATGCCAAAATCGACCGGGATCGCTTAACTGACATCGCTGAAGTTGCTTGTGACAGTACGGACAAAACTCTTCGGCGGCAGGTCGCTGACAAAGAGGACAGTTAGACTTAAGAAATAGATTGAGAAAAGATTTGACTAATCCCGTCCATTGTCGCTTGTTCATCCTAAAATTGTCGTAAGTGATTAATAGAAAAAACTCTCAACTTCAATCAGTTTCCACCGACAGGCTCGCAGCGTGAAAAACCTCTACTGGTTAGACAAAATTCAACCTTCAGACCGAGATGCAGTGGGAGAAAAAGCATTTTACTTGAGCTCTTTGCTCCAGAAAAATCATCCCGTTGTACCGGGTTTTGTCGTACCTGCCACCACATTCTGGCAGTTTTTAGAGTCGATCGAGTGCCTAGAACCGCTGTTTGCTGACTGGCCACACTCTTCCCTGCACTTGAATGTCGATGAACCCAGACAACTGCAATCGATCGCCCGCAGCATCCGCCACCAAATCCTCGCCGGCAAACTGCCAGATTCACTGCTCTCCACCCTAGAGTCTGCTGTTTCTCAACTCAACTCACAGTCAAACTTAAACTCCACAGCCTTAATTTTTCGCCCTTCCCTGACTTCCTGGAACCCGAAAACAGTCGGCATTCTGGAATCTCAGGCAGTACGGGCAGAACCCGAAGCCATTGGGGCCGGACTCAAACGAGCTTGGGCAGAAATGTTCAGAGCCCGAAGTCTATTTTACTGGCAGCGGTGCGGCCTGCGGGTACAGCAAATCAATCCCGCAGTTTTGGTGCAGCCACTTCAAGAAGCGATCGCCGCGGGCGAGGTGAAAACAAAGGCGGGTGCACAGTGGGAAGTCCAAGCCACTAGCGGTTTGGGATTGTCCCTCGCTAGGGGAGAAACCATCCCCGATTACTATCAAGTGCAGCCGGAAACAAGCGCGGTTAAATTCCAGCGGATCGGTTACAAAACATTAGCCTACAATCTCAAAGTCGGCGATAGTGAACCGGAAAAAAAACTGCTACTGGGCAAGTTTGCTGCTTTCCCAATTCCCGATTCTCCATTTATAATTCCTGATTTTGCTGATTGTTGCGTGCAAGTTTTAGCGCTGGGAGAGGAAGCACAAACAGAATACGTTTTAGAGGAATCGCAACTGCAAGAAATCATTGAATTGAGTAAAAAAGCGATCGCAGAATTTGACTCAGATTTAATTTTAGAGTGGACGCTAAACCAGACAGCAAACAGCGACAAACCGCAGTTTTATTTCACTCAAGTTCGTCTTGTGAAAGGGGAAAAAGTCCCGCCGGTAGAGGAAAATCCGAGATCCCTCCCGCAGCCAAACTCGATCGCCCCAGCCCGAACTCCTGCCATACTCAGAGGTGTGGCAGCAGCATCAGGAAAAGCCGAAGCAATTGCCCAAGTTATGACTAATTCCCACCCAGAAAACGCGGAATTCTTAGCCGGAGGCATTTTGGTAGCCCCGACAATCGATCCGAATTGGCTGCCTTGGCTGAAAGTTGCTGCTGGGGTGGTTGCGGAACAAGGAGGCATGACCTGCCACGGCGCCATTTTAGCGAGAGAATTGGGGATTCCCGCCGTTGTGGGAGTGGCCGGGGCCACGCGGGCGATCGCCTCGGGCGATTCGGTTTTGGTAGACGGCGATAGCGGAGAAGTTTTTGCCCTCACTCAACCGGATGCGATCGAGACAGGAGACAGCCGCCGACTTCGGGACACAGCAAAAAAGGAAGATAAATTATACAGTACAGCCGCCAAAATGTCAATAGCCAAGCACCAATCTTCTACCTCTGATCGATCGTCCAATTGGGCGCCTAAATCTCGACAATCTGAGTCTACTCAATATGTTTGGGGCCCACCAACGGCGACTCAACTGCTAGTTAATGTCAGCCAAACAAGTTCGATTGACCGCCTCAAAAATCTGCCAATAGACGGCATCGGATTGCTGCGATCGGAATTAATGGCATTAGAAGCTTTGGACTGTCAAAACCCCCAAGTTTGGCTACAAGACGGCCGCCAATCGGAATTTGTCGATCGCATGGCGGATTGCCTCAGCTTATTTGCTGCTGCGGTTTCGCCGCGGCCAATATTTTATCGATCTCTCGATTTACGCGAGTCAGGCGCCCACGGCAGTTTCAGTTATACCTTTGAACCGGAATTATTTGATTGGGAACTCTGCGTCCTTCAAAAAGTCTGCGAGTCAGGTCATACCAATGTTAATTTAATTTTGCCTTTCGTGCGATCGGTTGAGGAGTTTATCTACTGTCGCCAGCGCTTAGAAACTGTTTGGAAAAACCGCTCTACAGAGTTTCAACTGTGGATTATGGCGGAAGTTCCTTCGGTGTTATTTTTATTACCAGATTACGTAAAAGCCGGAGTTCAAGGAATTTCTATCGGCACCAACGATTTAACCCAATTTCTGTTAGGCAGTCACCGCAACTCCGACCAGGTAGCAGGTGCTTTCAACGGGCGCGATCGAGCAGTGATGAGGGCGATCGAACAATTAATCAAACAGGCGAGGGCCGCCGGCATTCCTTGCTCAATCTGCGGCGACGCTCCCGCATTGTATCCCGATACAGTTGAATCCTTCGTGCGGTGGGGAATTTCGTCTATTTCGGTCAATGTCGATACTGCCGAACAAACTAGCAGAGCGATCGTCCGCGCGGAACAGCGCCTGCTGCTAGAAGCCGCTCGATCGATAATTAACAATTAACCACTCCGGGACTCACTTGACCCCAGAAATCCGGTTTCTACTCTAAATCATAGCTTTGGCAAGCAGCGACCCGCTCAGAAATCGGATTTCTAGACAACCCGTGCGTCCAGGAATATTAACAACTACAGAAACCCGGTTTCTGAGTAAATATAGCAACCCCCCTGACGGTTAGGAAATTCTTAATTTCTCAAACCCTGGCTTTTATTCCTTTTATTGCTTCTTCCTTCTTCCCTCTTCCTTCTTCCCTCTTCCTTCTTCCTTCTTCCTTCTTCCCTCTTCCCTCTTCCTTCTTCCTTCTTCCTGACATCCGTTACATCCGTTAAATAATCCGTTGCCGAACTTCCTTCCACTAACATCCGATTTTAAAGCTAGGATAGAAATATCACCAATTCTTGACCCGGAGGTACAAACCGTGAAATCAAAAATTATTGCAACCGCAGCAATACTTGCCGCCCTGGCCTTTCTGCATCCTCACCCAGCATTATCTCAACCTGCAACTGACGGTGGCAAAAAACCCGGATTCTGGCAACCTCAAGCGCAGGTTGACAATACTCGCAACATTACCCTCAGACTGTTAAATGAAACGGGATTGAACCTAGAATACGGTGAATCAGGTGGCCGCTTGTCATCCTTGCCAGTCGGAGCCAGCAGAAACATCAGTGTTCGCATCAGCAATCGTACCGGCGACATTGCCAATATTCCGATTAATGCCACCGGAGGAACCACAACTTTGAAATACGACTATAACGTTGACTCGCAGACAAACATTGTGACGATTCGCATCACCAGATCAGATCCCCGCACTACGCAAGACCGATCAGTTTATATTGATGAAAAAGGGCGAGTTTACTCTTTCTAAGATTAATGCTCATCAACCCGGTTTCTCCTGATAAATTTTGCTTTTAGCAGCGATGTATCGCGGCAGAAATCGGGTTTCTAGACTAGCGTGCATAAATTCTGTCTTTCTCAAAAAGTTATGAATCAAGTGCAGCCCATACAGAATCGATATTTTTGTGCAGCGGATTTGACATTTCATCCCCAAAATCAACTGCTGCTTTCAATTCGGCGCTAGTGGCGCACGGCGGTGCATCAGGTGGGTTCCGAGAGGATGTCAACCGCCGCATCGCCGACTAATATCGGTCGTTTCTATTGATAGCTGCGCCTCGATTTCCCTCTTCTTTCGGTTTAGCTTTGTTCACTCGCAAGGGGCGTCCCATCCACTCTGCACCGTCTAATTCGGCAATTGCAGCGTCTTCTTGGGCATCCTCCATCATCTCAACAAATGCAAAACCGCGCATCCTACCGGTTTCCCTGTCGGTAGGCAAGACAACTCGCTTGACTGTGCCGTATTCTGCAAATACTGCTTTGAGGTCTTCTTCGGTGGCGCGGTAAGACAGATTTCCAATGTAGATAGTCATGTCGATCGAACTGAACTTGTTGTGCTATACATAATAACCTGTTAATTTAACTGTCAAGTGCTCTCTAGCATACAAGTGGGCGATCGACTCTGACTAAAAGGGTTTGCCACACTGACTAACCCTTGGTAGTGGCTGCAATAGTTAGCTTGATCAAAAGTCATCTCCTCACTCACCCTGCGGATGAGGAGATGATTTTTGGGGTGGCGAGGAATCCCACCCGTCAACAATACTTGATTTGAATCAGATCAGTGATAGGTGGGTGACGAATCACCAAGCATCTTCCGAAACAAAGCGAGTAATAAGGTATAATATATTAGGTTGCTCTGGATCGCGATCGTTGATATAGCGGTTTTCAACTTTCGTGAAGGACTTGCCAGTTAATTACCAATTCCCCACTTGTTCAATTCTTTAATTCTTTGATCTAAAATCTAAATCTCTACCTCACTCACTTGAGAATTTCTATACACATCTAGACAGCCCTTTGAGGAAACCTACTTCACATCTCCCCAGCCCTTGCCTAAACGGGGAGATGTCACTTTCAATCCTTGGGCAAAATTTGGAATTGCAAATTGGAAATGAGGAATAAGACAAATTTTCTCTCCATCTCCTTAATCCCCAGTTTAGGATATTACTTTTCTCAATTAAACTAAGGATGTGAGATTTAAAGCAGCTTTGTTAAGTGTTTGAGTACCAATTCGACTTTGGGTAATACCGCTGGCTGTTTCCGTTGCTCCTTTATTCAGAACATTCATCGCCTCTACCACTTGCTCAATAGCGATCGCCTGCTGTTTGGTATTCAGATAAATTTGCTGACTGCTGACAACAACACTGTTAATAGCATTAGCAAGATTGTTAAAATTATCCGCCGTACCTTCAGTCAATTTCAGGCTATTATCTAAAGTTTTCTTGCCCTCATCTGTTACCATCACTGTTTTATTAATGGAATTCTTAATACCGCTTATCAAATCACTAATCTGATCCGACGATTTTTTGCTTTGATCTGCCAGTCTGCGAATTTCCGTCGCCACCACCCCAAACCCCTTTCCTTGTTCTCCGGTGCGAACTGCTTCCACTGTAGCGTTAATTGCCAGCATATTAGTTTGATTAGCCAAATCGCTGACTAAATTGGTAATATTAGCAATCTGATTGGTTTGCTGGCTCAAATGTAAAACTTGATCGGCGATCGCTCCGACTTTTTCCGTCAAACTCAACATTCCCTGCTGGGTTTTATTTACTATTTTACTGCCTTCTGCTGCCATATTTAAGACATTACTGGCATTTTCAAGGGCTGATTCGGCTTGCATAGCTGATTGCCTCGATGATGCGCCCAATTCATCCATTGTGGTAGTTGTTTGATTAACAGAAGCAGCTTGTTGTACAGCAATACGTTCCTGTTGCTCAATTGTAGCAGCAATCTCGGTAGAAGAACTGACAATCATATTAATAATACCTTTCAGCGCTTTATCTAAAGGTTTGGCGATCGCTATGCTTAAAGCTATGCCTAAAATAATCGCTATTAGCGGTCCCACGGTCATTCCCAAAAATACTGCACCTTGCGTCTTTTTACTATCATTTTGCGCTGTTTTATAAGCGTATTCTGCTTGCTTTTTGTTGGATTCAACAACTGCTAAAGTGGCTTTTTCCGAATTGATAAATTTAACACGAATCACCTTAGCTTGCTGACTAAGTTGATTCAAAAGGTTGCTAGCTGTGTTTGCTCTTGCCATTTCTGGCGAATTACTTTTACCCTGCTTAAGTAGTTTGATCTGCACACTTAAAGGATTCAAAATTCCCTGTTTCTCGAATTCTTGATTAAGTCGCAGCAGTTCTTGATCTTCCTGCTGCCACTCCTCCCAATACTTAAGCATTTGTTTATAGAGTGCGTCTTCCTCTGAGATACGTGGAATGACTTCGTATGCTTTAAAACCATCTTTAATCTGCTGCCAAGCCTTGTCCATTCTGTTTAATGCTTCTTGCCTTTCTGCTGGAGTGAGTGCAGAATTAATTAACGCTCTCTCGGATGACTCAATTTGGGTTTGTCCCTCGTTAATTTTCAATAATGCTTCAATACTAGGCAAGTTATTTTGACCGAGAGTCTCTATGTGTTGACTGAGATTAAATGTTGAGTTCCATCCTACCCACGCAACGAAAAATACTAACAGTCCCATCATCAGAAATGCACTGATCAGTCTGGTTTGTAAATTCATTTTTCTCAACATACTATTTCTTTTCCTTCTACTACAGTTATCCTCGCTGCAATCATGAACATATCTTGTATATTATAGCTTTTCTCAGCTAGATGAAATACCTCTTATGATTTTACATTGGAGATTTTATATTCTAAAATTAGGAATTAATTGATGAGTAACTCCTGCTTCTGAAAGTAGCTATCGATTTTGGGTAACGACGTAGTTGTGAGCCCGATGAGGTATCATATTGCTGACTCATTCTTAACGTTAAAATCTAAAATATAAGATAAATTAACTATAATTCGCTTAAGAGTCACAGCATCCCCAGAAGTGGAGAGGCTGCCACATACATTGATATCACTTTTGTTAACCAAGCATCGAATACATCATACATTACTAGCAATGAAATCTTATTATCTTGAGTTTACACAAGAAATTATCGATGTCGATAGTTGGCGAAGCAATCTCACAAAAATTCATAGCTAACTGTTTTTTGGGACTTCTCAGTTTTGTAAAAAAATTTGTAAAAAAAATACTTAAACAGGCTCCTGAAACCCAAAATATTGCTCAGCGAGCTAATTTATGCGCTCCTGGAAAATTAAGGCAGAACAACTGATAATTTTAGCGCGATTGAAAATAAAAATGATTCAAATTTTGAATAACTTAATTCTTAACTCTATCAAGAAAAGGTTGAATGGCGATAAAAAAAACGAACCAACTTGTACAAATTTTTATCACAAGCACTATATAAAGTTCAATATTTTTTTCCGACTTAATACTAAAAAAATGATATAATTACATTTGATACTTTTACGAGCTGGCAACCTACAGAAACTAGGAAAAAATACTTTGGTAGTGATGGATAAGGGTCATAGAAATAGGCCAAATAAGTAAATAAAGTAATCCCAAAAAATGGCGAAATTAATATCCTTGTCGCCCGCTTTGCCCGATTTATCATAAGTCTAAGAAGTTATGGTCAAAACTTAAAAATATTTTCAGTTTTATCAACACAACAAATTATTAATGATTAGGAAAGGCTATAGAGTTTGCATTCCGTCAACTTTCTCAGCAAGATATTTGGAACTGGTTGACACACTGGTGTTATTGTACTTCATCAATCTGAGAAAGGTTATACGGGAATCGCTTGTGTCTGTGCAGACTTTCTAGCGGGGACTGAGAAATTCAGTCTAGCCCTGTGTGGAAATCCCGTAAGGGAAAAACGCGGAAAGCCAAACTGTGAAGTTTGGAAGCCCACGCCATAACTGTAATCAGTTTGGCGTTGGGAGGATGTTACTGCTTTTCCTTAGTCGATCGAGATTGACTGAGGCCCCGTGCTTTTACCGTTGGTGGGTTCGGCTGGGGGAGTAGTGTAGGAAGTTGAACCGGCTTGATCGTCGATCCAGCTTTTAACGGGATCTTCGTGAAGGTTGAGTCGAAGCAGGCCAGATAAAAATCCGCCCGCGAAGGCGATCGGCTGTTCGATCAATTCTTTCGCCATTGGGATGAGTTCGTCGATGAACATTCAAGAGTCTCCTTGTGTTGCAGGGGTTCTACCTTAACTGTATCGTTTGTACTGCGATGCTGGCAGCGGGCTACAAAAAACCTTCCAGCGCTGAAGATGCGCGATCGGGCAATTTTCCGGCTCATGACTTACAATGCTAATCACATTGCTGCAAAAATTTTATGTGCCGTTTGCTGGGCTACCTAGGGGAGCCGATTTTACTTGATGCTATTCTGTACAAGCCGGAACATTCCCTAATTGTGCAGAGTTACGATCCCCGCGAAATGACTTCTGGCCTACTCAATGCTGACGGTTTTGGTATTGGTTGGTATCACCCGCACCTCGATACTGACCCGTTTACCTATAAAAATGTACAGCCAATTTGGAGCGACATTAACCTTCCGAGTATCAGTAGATACGTTGAATCTGGATGCGCGATCGGATATGTTCGCAGTGCAACTTCAGGACAAGCTGTAGATTTGAGCAACTGTCAGCCGTTTCAGAACGATCGCCTGCTGTTCGTACACAACGGCTTCGTGAAGAATTTTCGGCAAACTCTTTACAGACCAATTCGCGATCGGCTTAGCGATACGCTTTATCAATCAATTAACGGCACTACAGATTCAGAGCATATCTTCGGCTTGTTTGTCAATGAATTGACAGCCGAAAATCTGACCATACAAGCAGCTTTGCAAAAGTCGCTGAAAACTTTGGCAGAGCTAGCAAACTTTCACCAAGTAGAATTTTCAGCTAATATAATTATCAGCGACGGACACCAGCTCGTTGCCTCTCGCTTTGCTTCCCAAAAAGCCCCTCCTTCCCTCTATTGGCTGCGAGACGATTTAAATTTCCCAAATTCTGTCATCATTGCTTCTGAACCTTTATTTGCTGGCAATTGGCACGAGTGCCCAGTCCAGAGCATTATCAGTACCGGAGTAGAGCGTGATATCGAAATCTATCCAATCTTGTAGAGAGGCAATTTATCGCGATTTGCAGCAGTGTCGCAACGGCACTTTCAAGCTATTTGCAGACATCGATTATGATACTTTTTGCCGTCAAGCTCATCCTGATTTCAGTCCGGTTGGCTGGCACTTAGGTCACATTGCTTATACTGAGGATTTGTGGCTGTTGCAGCGGTGTGCGGGGTTGAAGCCAGTCTTTCCTCAGTATCACCAACTGTTTGCTGCTGATATTTTGCCGAAAAAACAACGGGTTTTTCTGCCGACGTTACCTGAAGTTGAATTATATCTGGACGCGGTGAGAAAAAAGGTGTTAGATTATTTGGAAGTCGCGCCGATCGACGAGCAAGAACGTCTCTGGCGGTTTATTATTCAGCACGAAAGCCAGCACTGCGAAACTGTTGCTTTCGTGTTGCAAATGCACAGGAAGAAGGAAGAAGGAAGAAGGAAGAAGGAAGAAGGAAGAAGGAAGAAGGAAGAAGGAATATTAATGCCCCATGCCCCATGCCCCATGCCCCATGCCCCATGCCCAATTACCGATTCCCCGGCGATTGAAATTCCGGGCGGGGAATTTTACATGGGAAGCGATGCTGCGGAGGCTTTGGATAACGAGCGATCGCGCCACCTATGTTATTTAGAAGCATACTCGATCGATCGCTATCCCGTCACTTGCGGTCAATACCGAGATTTCATGGAATCCGGCGGCTATCAAAACCCTGATTGGTGGTCAGCGGACGGCTGGAAATGGCTGCAAGGGGAAGCCGTCTCTCAACCGCTTTACTGGTCAGAAAATCCAGCTTTCAACAACCATCCAGTTTGCGGAGTGAGTTGGTACGAAGCCCAAGCTTACTGCAACTTTATCGGCAAGCGTTTGCCATCGGAAGCCGAATGGGAAAAAGCTGCGAGTTGGGACGCCACAAATCAAACATATCGCATCTATCCTTGGGGAGAAGAACAGCCAAACGGCAGCCTGTGCAATCACGGCAATAATATTGCCAATACCTCGCCAGTTGATGCCTTTCCCAAAGGAGCAAGTGCGGCTGGTTGCTACGATATGTTGGGCAATGTTTGGGAGTGGACTGCTTCAACTTTTGACGCCTATCCGGGATTTGAAAGTTATCCTTACAGGGGATATTCTCAAGTTTATTTTGATGGAGAACACCGGGTTTTGAAAGGGGGGAGTTGGGCTACTTTTCCGCAGGCTCTGCGATCGAGTTTTCGGAATTGGTATTATCCGGGCGTGCGGCAAATTATTGCGGGTTTTCGCTGCGCTAAGTAGTTTGCTAGATAATTATAATCACCCTCAAATTTGTTGATAGTGAGGGATTTATTTATCGGACTTTTCCGATGAACAAATTCCTTAACACTTGGATTATAAACCTTGTTTGACGAAGCTCAAATAAATGGCTGGAGAGGGAATTGGGGGAAATTTTTGTTTGCGAAATGCTAAACTTTTTTCCATGTAACAAGATCAAATAAAACAAGTTTGGTTAAGTATTCAATAATTTTTGTGGATAAATTTTAAGTTTTAATTGTGGATGCGATCGCCATCGGGTGAGACAATACAGAACGGAGAGTAGCCTGAAAAATCTGACTTGAGCGCGATATTTGGCAACGCGGCTGCGTGCTATACCCATATGTGCATCTAAAAATTACTTTATGAAATCCCCAATACAGTCCGACACGACAAACTCAGCCTTAACCAAAGAAAATCGGCTGCACTTAGAGCGGCTGGTGAGCGCTGCGGCACTGACACCCGCAGAAATCAATGCTGGCAGCGATGCAGTTAGGGGGTTGACTCAAACCCCCAAATCCCTGCCTCCAAAGTATTTCTACGACGATCGCGGCTCGAAGCTGTTTGAGTTGATTTGCCAGTTGCCGGAATACTACTTGACGCGCACTGAGACGGCTATTTTGCAGGGGTGCGCGGGGGCGATCGCCAATTTAACGGGCCCCTGCGAAATCGTCGAACTCGGCAGCGGCAGTTCCACCAAAACTCGGATTCTCCTCGATGCTTACAGTCAACTGGAATATCCCCTGCACTATTTGCCGATCGACATCAGTCCTACTATCCTAGAAAGCAGCGCTTGTCAACTGTTGGCAGATTATCCGTCGCTCCAGATTCACGGACTTGTCAGCACTTACGAATTAGCCTTAGCTAAAATTGCACCGTCGCCGTTGCCAACCCGAATGATTTGCTTTCTCGGCAGTACCCTCGGCAATCTCAACGCTCAAGAATGCGATTTGTTCTTCTCGCAAATTGTCGGTGCATTGCAGCCGGGAGAGTATTTTTTGCTGGGAATTGACTTGGACAAATCTAAGGATATTTTAGAGCCTGCCTACGATGACAGTCAAGGAGTAACGGCAGCATTTAACTTGAATATGCTGCGACATTTAAATCGAAAGTATGAGGGAAATTTTGATTTAGCACAGTTCGAGCATTGGGCTTTTTACAATCAAGAGGAATGTCAAATTGAAATGCACTTGAAAAGTAAAAAAGCGCAAACAGTGCACTTGCGTTCTCTCAATTTAACGGTTGAATTTGCAGCGGGAGAAACTATCCGCAGCGAAATATCGCGCAAGTTTAATCTCAATACTGTAAAAAAAGAACTGTCGCAGCGTGGTTTAATGCCTGTGCAGGTTTGGACTGATCCAAATCAGTGGTTTGGCTTGATGCTTTGTCAGATGTCAGTTGACAGTTGACAGTTGACAGTTGGCAGTTGGCAGTTGCCAATTGCCAATTGCCAATTGCCAATTGTTATTTGTTATTTGTTTTGAATATCTCCCAATAATCAGTAACTACTGACTACTGACTACTGACTACTGACTAATAACGTTCGCGAGCGGGGACAACACTATGACTACTGACTATTGACTACTGACTAATTAACAAATCGGCCGCTGTCCGGGTTTGACGGCGTGAATGTACTCGCTGCCCGAAGTCGGCCATCCCCGCTTATAATAAGCTTCCTCCGGCTTCCCCCAGCCCAACTGCAACAAAATTTCTAGAAAATCCAACTTTTCCCACTTCGAGAGACTGGCCCATTCTGTGCGCTGGGCTATAGCCTCTACATCAACCGGCTCGATCGAGCGAAAATCCTTCCCGCTGTTAATGCTTAAATACAAATCCATCCCGGCAGTTACCTGCTGCCAGAATTCCAACATAGCAATCTTAGCTGCCTTTAACGTAATCAAATCAACCGGTAGAGCTATTAATTCGTCATCCACTGCCGGATAGCGTAGAGTATTGCCTTTAACCGCGATTTCCCGCCAGACAATCCCAGAAACTTGATGTTCCCGCTGGTATTCGTGCACGGCAGCCTTAAAATTTTGATAGGCAGTGAACTTCTGCACGCCCTCAGATTTGAGAAAGCGGTCAATCACGGGGTTGCCTGTAGCAGGAGTTTGAGTCAAGTTGAGACGCCGCCCGTGCAAGCAGGCTTGGCGCTCTTCTTCGAGGATTTTAATGAGTTCCGCCGTGCTGTAGACCTTAGACATCTTTATTCAGGCAAAATCAATACATTTGCTGGTCTGGCTGGTTTGATCGGCTAATTTTCAGTAAAGATTGTTTGTTTTTTGATCGAGATCGCTTTTGCCGTTATTCTAACTTTAAAAAATCTTTGTGCTTAATTCTAGTTTGATAGTTTACAGGAGTCGAGCCCAGAAATCCCGAAAGCCTCTTAGAGAAAGCCACAAAAAAAATGATCCGATAACTAGGCGGATTTAGCAAAAATTTCAACAAACCATTTTTTGAGATTG
>NZ_JAUBSH010000141.1:0-13005 GCF_036704705.1 Microcoleus sp. K1-B1
CATCTTTATTTGACGATTTTACTAGCTTTTTCATTTTAACTCTTTTTTGACACATTCGCAAAAGTGAGATGCACCCCTCATAAATTACCCACTCCATCGCAAAAACCGGGGTTTTATATGTTTCTGCGCTGGGATCGAGTTTTCTCAAAAAAAATCGGTTTCTGGACTCTTCTCTCTAATTTCTATATGTAGTTTGACACGCCACTTTATCGCGGTAGAACATCATCTAACCGCAGTTGCAAGCTGGTTAACAAAGGAGAAATAATCCGATCGCCCAGACGAAATTGTTGCTGCACGTACTCTTCGTCAATCAGTTCGCAAACGGTGACAGTAGGTTGTTTTGGTTTGCCGATAAAAACCGCGCCACCCAATCCGCGATAATCAACGATCCAATATTCGGGAATTCCTAAAAGAGCGTATTCTTCAACTTTTCGGGCGTAATCTGTTTCCCAGTTAGTGCTGACGACTTCTACCACCAATTTAATAGATCGTCCCAGCGTAATCACAGGTTCTCTTTCCCAAAGAGGTTCGCTGACAATAGCAGTTTCATCTAATACGACAATATCGGGACGGCGGGCAGTAGCTGCATCTGAAAATGGACGGATCAAACAAGTGCGCGGAATGAACCAAGGTAGTTTTTCGGCTGCGATGGCGATGCCGATTTGAGTTGCCAGTTTACCGCTGACGGTTTCGTGCGGGCCTGTGAGTTCCCTGTCAACTAATTCTCCGTCAGCGAGTTCGTAGCGGAAGTTGTCACCATATCGATCGAGGAATGTTTCAAAAGTTAAGATTTTTGGCGCGGTGTAAGCCATTGGAAACTAATAGTTTTTTGCTAAAAATCTTATTGTATCAACTCACCAAATCCCAAATCAGAACCTTTACCCGCGTGAACCAGAGCCAACTTTTCGTAACGCTTAGCGTGTTCCACCAACTCCGCAGCTTCTTCCTCAGAGACATCCCGGAGGCGTTTGGCAGGCACTCCCGCCACTAGCGTGTGAGGGGGAACGTCTTTGGTGACAACAGCCCCTGCACCGACGATCGAGCCTGTGCCCACCCTCACTCCGTCCAGGACGATCGCCCCAATCCCGATCAGGCAGCCCCGTTCAATGTAAGCTGAGTGAATCACGGCTCGGTGTCCGACTGTCACGAAATCTTCCAAAACAGTCGGTTTCCCCGGATCGCCGTGGAGAATTGCTCCATCTTGGATATTGGTACTTAAGCCGATCGCAATTCGCTCTACATCCGCCCGCACCACCGCCCCGTACCAGATACTAGCGCCTGCAGCCACCTCTACCCTGCCGATGACAACAGCGCCTTCAGCGACAAAAGCCGCTTGGGACAGATCTGGCCTGGGCCAATAGGAAGGAAGTGCAGACTGAGATTCGTTGAGATTGCTCATTAGTTGGTCGATCGTTATACTTCTAGCAGATTAGCTGGTTGTTGATACGGGATATAATAAGAGTATTTGGGACTTTTGCAGAGAAAATATGCTGGGACGCAAATAAATGATTGAAGTTGCCTTGCAATACCCGATGTTTGGCCCGGAAATTCAGTGTCCCCACTGTCGCCAAACAATTCCGGCTTTAACGCTAACGGATACCTATTTGTGTCCGCGTCACGGGGCATTTGAGGCAGATCCAAAAACGGGGGAACTGGTTCACCTTCAGTCTGGGCGGCACTGGCGTCGCTGGGAGAATGAATGGTATCGCCAGCACACGCACCCGGACGGGATTCGGTTTGAAATTCACGAAGCGCTCGATCGACTCTATACTCAAGGCTACCGAGCAACTCGCGTGATCGTTGCCCAACGCTATCGCGACTTAATCAGCGCTTATTTGGAACGCAGCACGCCTTGGCGGGGCCAGTCGGAATCGCCCCGGCCGAGGCTGTACGGTTTGCCTGTGGATTTTAGCCCCGATCCCCAAGAAGACCCTTGCTGGGAAGTGATTAATTTTGATTTGGAAAAAGAGCCGGGAGTTCCGATTAGATATCCCTATTTTCGGTTGTTTGAATAGTTATTAGTCATTAGTCAGTAGTCATTAGTCATTAGTCATTAGTTATTAGTCATTAGTTAGTTCCTATTCCTAATGCCTAATGCCCAATGCCCAATGCCCAATGCCCAATGCCCAATGCCCAATTCCCCAATCTAAAATCTAAAATCTAAAATCTAAAATCGAATGCACCACGCCTCGATTCGCACTGCTAACATTCACCGGGCGATCGCCTTTTACGAACAGTTGGGATTTACTGTGAGCGATCGCTTTACCACAGGTTACACCCTAGCCTGTTGGATGGAAGGTCTCAACGGACGCATCGAACTAATTCAAATCCCGGAACCAAAACCCGCACCGGATGCTTTCGGAGACGAGCATTATGTTGGATATTATCATTTATCTTTCGATTTAACGGAGGCGACAACTGACTTACCTAGTTGGTTGCAGTCTCTGAAAAAACGGTTTGAGGAAGCTGCTAAAGACCAACCAAACCAGTTTCAAGCTTTGAAAGTTTTATTAGAACCGACTCAACAGGCGATCGGGCAAAATGTTTACGAAGTAGCTTTTATTGCCGATACAGACGGTTTGCCCTTAGAATTTATCCGGCGCATGAATGACTAATTAAGTCAGAAATCCCCAATTAAGAAATCCCATCAGCGTGCATCTGTGTTCATCTGCTAATATCTGCAGTTAAAAAATCCCCATCCCACTAATTTGCTTTAATCAGGATAAGCTGTCGCGCCTTTAAGTTGTATATTGAGGGCGGGCGGGACGCCCAACCCCTACTCCCCACAAGACTTTGATTTTTTTTGACAGACAATTTAAAGGCCGCAACAGCTTATCAATTAACCAATAACTTAAGTAGAAGGAAGAAGGAATAATGCTCATAGAGCCAGCTTTTTAACCATCTGTATCTTACGTTTTCTCACGTAAATTCACTTAATACCCCCTAACAATAAGCATAAAAACAAAACCCGCTGGTGCGGGTTTCATATTCATGCTTATTGTTAATAAATTACGGTTTCAACTACTTACTTTTTAGGAACAATAACCTCATTAGCGGCCACGGGACGGGCAGAGGAAGCAGTAGTTTTCAAAAGTGCGATCGCCTGCGCGTAGCAAGGATCATCCTTAGTCGCAACCAACATCGGTTTGTTAGCTAATTTCAGCTTTTGTTCGTCGGTGACTTCGACTTTAACATCGGGAGTAACCCCCTTCTGGCTGATATCCGTACCGTTGGGAGTATAGTAGTGAGCGATCGTCACCGCCAATCCCGAACCGTCAGCCAAAGAATGCACCGACTGCACCAAAGCTTTGCCAAAAGTTTGGCCGCCCATCACAGTTGCGCGCTTGTTATCCTTCAGAGCACCCGCCAAAATCTCGCTGGCGCTGGCCGAGTTATCGTCCACGAGCACCACCAAAGGCTTGTCAGTGAGCGCAGTGCGATTTGCCTTCATTTCCTGAGAATCGCCCGTGCGATCGACTGTGCGGACGATCGCCCCTGTATCCATCCACATCCGAGCGATATCAATGCTCACTCGCAGCAACCCGCCGGGATTCCCCCGCAAATCCAACACAAAAGCGTCAGCTTTCTGATCCGACAGCTTTTTAATCGCCGCCTGCATTTGTTCGCCCGCGTGAGAGCTAAACTCTTGCAAACGGATGTAACCGACATTCTGACCGCCTTCATTCTTGAGGCTGTAGCGAACCGCTGCTACCTCAATTCTCGCCCTAGTCAGAGTGATGTCAAATTCGCTTTTGCCCTCACGAGCAATCCGCAGCGTGACTTTCGTGCCTTCGTCGCCCCGAATTATCTGAGCCGCATCCGAGACAGTCATGCCTTTGGTAGTTTTGCCGTCAATCACCAAAATCCTATCGCCCGCTAGAATCCCTGCCTTCAGGGCCGGGGAATTTTCCATCGGCTCGACTACGGTAATCGCTTTCGTTTTCTCGTCTTCTTCCAGCCTCATCCCCACCCCCGTCAGTTCCCCAGAGGTTTGATTCGTCAGCGCTTCGTACTGCTTCGGGTCCATGAAGCGCGTGTACTGGTCGTTTAATTTCTCTAGGGCTTTGCGGAGAGCGGTGTAAGCAGCTTCGCGAGAGGTATAGTTTTTGCTCAGCAGTTCTTGGCGGGTCAATTGCCAGTCAGTCTTGTTAAAGCTGCCATCAACATAGTCTCGGTTGACAATTTGCCAAGCTTCGTCTAAGACAGCTTTGGGGCTATCTTGAAGCTCGGCGCGGACTGATTGGCTCAGGCCGGGAACGAGCAAAGATATCGAAGCGGTTGTTGCCATTGCCCCACTGAACAGGGCTGCCTGTAATTTAGAAAAGCGTCTGCGGGCTTGATTCATTGAATTTGGCTCAATTCGATTTTAGATTTTTGATTTGAGATTTTATATTGCTAAAAAATCTCACACTACTACTTAAACTATTGTGTGGAGGCTCCACTATCCCTTTGGACAGTTTAACGAGATTCATAGTCGATCGCCAACCAATTATTACTCTCTTTCAATAAACTTAATTTAAAACTTGGATTTATAAAGTGCCGTGGAAGCTAAAATCGAACAATTTTCGCGTAAGTGGTTGAGCCTGCTCGTTAATGGAGTTATCGGCCTAGCAGCGCTGGCGGGGGTCGTGGCCATGCAGTCTAGCGGGGAGTTGGGCGGAATGTCCCCAGTTCGTGTTCAGGGGCAAAAGCCGCCCTCTGGAATATCTGCTGCCCGTTTCAAGCAAGCCGCACAGCAAGAGGCGCAGCAAGAAGCCTTGCGGCTAAAAATGCTCAAAACTATCCCTAGTTTTGGGTTTGACAATTTAATTGCAGATTGGACATTTCTCAAATTTTTGCAGTATTTTGGCGACGACGAAGCCAGAGAGGTGACGGGCTACAATCTGAGCCAAGATTATTTTGACATAGTTACGCAGCGCGACCCACGGTGGACTGACATCTACCTGTTTCTTTCCACAGCTATTTCTTTTTATCAAGGAAAGCCTGAAACTGCTGTTAACTTTATAGAGCGTGGTACTAGGGCCCTTGCCCTTTCGCCGCAACTTCATTCCCAATCATGGATAGTGTGGCGCACTAAAGGTATTGATGAGTTGCTGCTGTTGGGGGATATTCCGGAGTCAATTAACTCTCACGAAATGGCCGCTGATTGGGTGGAAAAAAACCCGTCCGGGCCGAAATTGGCGCCGATGTTTCGAGCAACTGCTGAGTATTTGCGCCGAGATCCCGATAGCGTGCCGGTGCGGTTTACTGCTTGGAGCACGGTTTATGCTCAAACAACTGATAAGTTGGTGCGAATGAGGGCGAAACAAGCTCTTGTAAAGTTGGGAGCTCAGGTGCAAAAAGATCAGGATGGAAACGAGAGTTTTATTTTGCCGCCTCGAAAGTAGTTGACTGTTGACTGTTGACTGTTGACTGTTGACTGTAATTCTCCAATCAAAAATCTCAAATCTCAAATCTCAAATCTCAAATCGGCTTGAATTAGTTCGCGCCATTCACCGGGTTTGAGGCCTTCGAGACGCAAATGCCCGATCGCACACCTGACTAGCCGCAGCGTCGGAAACCCTACTGCTGCGGTCATCCGGCGCACTTGACGGTTGCGGCCTTCTGTGAGGGTCATTTCCAGCCAAGCTGTCGGCACGTTTTTGCGAAATCTAATCGGCGGTTCGCGGGGTGGCAAAGGTGGTTCTTCTAACAAGAATTGCACTTTTGCCGATCGAGTCCGATAATCTTGAATTGTGACACCTGTCTGCAAAGCGGCGATCGCACTTGCATCAGGAATTCGTTCAACTTGCACCCAGTAAGTGCGGGGATGAGCGAATTTCGGGTCACTGAGGCGGTGCTGCATTTGTCCATCATCGGTTAGCAGCAACAAACCTTCACTATCGCGATCGAGCCTTCCTACTGCATAAATGTCAGGAATCGGAATATAATCTTTCAGGGTTCTGCGTTTAACTTCCCCTGAATTGTCAGTGAATTGAGTTAAAACATCATAGGGTTTGTAAAATAAAATGTACCGATAGGGCATGACAAATTAAAAAATAAGAATGTACTAATGTCAATAAATTTGTAGGGGCCGGTTTCACCGACAATAATTGGCTAAAACTCACAATCTCAAAAACCCGCCCCCACCCAACGTCAAACCACTTTCTATCTCTCTTCTCTCCTCTGCGCCCTCTGCGCCCTCTGCGGTTCATAAAAAAATAAATCTTGTTAACCAACGATTCAAACCAGCTCTAAAATCTTCAGCCTTTAAGAGCCTCGCAAATCTCAACTACCCAATTTTACCATGCCCGAAGCCACACACCGCGTTTGCATCGTCTTAGGAACTCGCCCGGAAGCGATTAAACTCGCCCCAGTAATTCAACTGTTCAAAAGTTCGCCAACCTTTGACACCCAAGTAATTTTAACCGGTCAGCACCGAGAAATGGTCGAGCAAGTAATGCGAATGTTCGATCTAAAAGCCGATCGGGATTTAGCAATTATGCAGCACCAGCAAACCTTGACAGATATTACATCCCGGAGTTTGCAGGGTTTGGAAGCATTGTTTAAAGAATTGCAGCCCCACATCGTCTTAGTTCAGGGCGATACAACGACAGCGTTTGCCGCTGCTTTGGCTGCATTTTACCAGAAAATACCCGTAGGTCACGTAGAAGCCGGATTGCGGACAGACGACGTGTTCAATCCTTACCCCGAAGAGGCTAACCGACGGTTGATATCTCAGCTCACAAGGCTGCATTTTGCCCCGACAGAGCTGGCCCAAGATAATTTAGGGCGATCGGGCGTTTTGGGAGAAATTCACCGTACAGGCAACACAGTAATCGATGCTTTGCTTTCTGTCGCCAAACGCGAACCAGAATGCAACATTCCTAACTTAGAGTGGAGCAAATATCGTACTATCTTAGCAACAGTTCACCGCCGCGAAAATTGGGGCGAACCCTTACAAGGAATTGCTCACGCATTTCTCCAAATATTAGATAAATTTCCCGATACAGCCTTGCTCTTACCTCTACACCGAAATCCCACTGTTCGAGAACCTTTGCAAGCTCTTTTGGGCGACCATCCCAGAGTATTTTTAACGGAACCTTTAGATTACGCAGAATTAGTAGGAGCCATTCAGAGATGTCATTTAATCCTCACAGATTCCGGTGGCTTGCAAGAGGAAGCACCTAGTTTGGGCAAGCCAGTTTTAGTATTACGAGAAACCACAGAAAGACCAGAAGCAATTTCCGCTGGTACTGCTAAACTGGTTGGTACTAATTCTGATATAATTACAGCAGCAGCGGCAGAATTGCTGAGCAATTCCGAAGCATACAACGCAATGGCAATGGCAATTAATCCCTTTGGGGACGGCTTGGCCGCCTCGCGGATTTTGAAAATTGTTGAGGAGTATTTTAGTTAGCTAACCCCTCGCGAGTGGGACGGTGGAAACCGTAACTAAACAAACGAAGTCCCCGCAGAGGGGGACTAATTCCTGTTAAAAAAACTCGGTTTCTACCTGCATTCCCAAATTACCAATCCCCACCGCCACCCCCACTACTAGAGTCGCTACTGCTAATGCTGTAGTCGCTACTATTACTGCTGCTGCTGTAGTCGCTACTGCTGCTGCTGTAGTCGCTACTGCTGCTGCTGTAGTCGCTACTGCTACTGCTACTGCTGTAATCGGCACCCGCACCGCCACCGCTGGAGTTGCCACCGCCAAAGCTACCCCCGTAGTCGCTACTGCTAATACTGTAGTCGCTGCTATTAGTGCTGTAGTAGCCACCGCAATCATCGCTACTACTGTTACTGCTGTAGTCCCTAGTGCTACTGTCATCGATGCTGTTACTGCTGTACTTGCGATTGTTACTGCTATACTTGCGATTGTTACTGCTGTAATTAGGACTGTAACTGCTGTAATTGCGATTGTTACTGCTGTAATTGGGACTGTTACTGCTGTAATTGGGACTGTTACTGCCGTAATTGCGATTGTTACTGCTGTAATTGCGCGGATAACGGCGGTGGCGGTAACGATATCTCCGAGAAAATAACCTGCTAAATATCCTGAAGATAATGAAGCAAGGTATAAATGCTATGAATGTTATGAATAACAACCCAAGTAAGCCATAGATTAAATTCGATGAATCTTCACCTGTGGATGTACTATTGCTAATAACTGGCGATTGACTAGGTATTGGTGACGGTTTCACCGCTTGAGATGGTACGATTGGAGCCAAAGGCAGCGTGGTTTGAGATTGAGCATTTAGAATCGGAGTTTGTAAAACATTTACTAACACCTTTGTCCCGGCTAATGTGCCCCCGTCAAAGTCCTGCTGTTTAAATCGGGGCGTAATTTCGGTTTTAATAATTCCCACTACCTGTGCATCGGGTAAAATACTTTGAAGGCCAGAACCTGTTTCAATTTGAACGCGGCGTTCACCCGCAGAAATCAACAATAAAACTCCGTTATTTGTACCTTTCTTCCCAATACCCCAAAAGTTAAATAATTCTGTAGCAAATGCTTTTGGTGTCGCAGATGGTTTAGTATCAGGCACTGTCACAACAGCGATTTCTGAGCCGTTTTTCGCCTCTAAATCAGAAATCATTTGATTTAGCTGAGTTTCGGTGCTGTCGCTGAGAATATTTGCCTTGTCCGTTACCCAAGTGTTATTTACTTGACGGGGATTCGGTACTTCTTGTACTGTTATAGCTTGGCTCGTTAGGGGAAATGCAATTGCCGAAAAGGACAGCAAACTGGTCCAGATTATTTGTTTATTGCTAAATTGTAACTGCATCGCTTCAGTCTCCTGAATAACTGCTAGTCTGAAATTGACATATATCTGTCCGCCTAATTACAATTAAATAACCAGCTCACGGTCACGTCAATTCATATTATTCAGAAGTTGGATTCATAAAAATCATAATTTTAGGTGCGCCCTCAGCACCTTACATTTATAGTCATGGACGCACGGGTGGCGAGAAACCGGGTTTTTAACCAAAATAATTGCTGAAAACCGTTAATCTGGGTTCAAAAACTCGGTTTCTTAGTGGGCGAGTGCAAGTGCGAACTAATTAAGATACTTTTAAGGAGAGGGAACTGGTGGCAGAAAATTGCTGCTGCCTTTATAACCGGATAAAATAGCCAGTTTTTCCAAAGATTGCCGGCCCGTGTAATATTTCCCCCGAATTTCCCAAGTGGGATAAGCTTTAATATTAGCAGCTTTGCACAAATCCGGTTGAGCATCTTTGCCTCTGGGATCGCACTCAATGTAAGTAAGGGCGGTAAATGCTTCTTTGCCGAAAAGTTCTTGTTGCGTATGACAGTGAGGACACCAGTAAGCACCGTACATTCTAGCTTTGATGGTCTGCAAATGGGTTGCTAAAGCGATTTGATCCGGCACGGATTCGCTGCGAATAGGTGGCGCTTCTTGTTCGGTAACAGGCTGTGTGAAAGGGGGAGGAGGAGGGAGGGTTTGTGCTAATTTTTGAGTGGATTTGTTGCTGAAACTGAACTGTGCAATTCTTCCGTCTGCTTTGGTAGTGACGAAAATCCCCAAAGTCAGGAAAATGCCGATCGCACAAAAGTTGAATTTGCTTACTCTCATCTTGGATTTCATCTTGGATTTGATAGGATTTCGCGAGCTTGATTCATAGCCTCTACAGCATTGTTTACCACAAAGATGTTAAATTGTGCTAAATTTTTAAAGAAAACTTGACTTTCGGCGCTGTGATTTAACAATATAACTTGTTTGTTAGCTTTGAGAGCGAGGGCGATTTCCGAAGCAGTGCCCGTACCCATACCGCAGGCAATTATTACATCTGAAGAAAGAATGTTAATATTATTTCTGGCGTTTCCCATGTCGGTGACAATAGCAATATCTACAGCTTCAGAAATGCCACGAGTGTCATTTCCCGGAAGGATGCCGACTGTTAAACCGTTAGCTGATTTTGCTCCTTTGTTGGCGGCATCCATGACGCCAACATTTCTACCGCCAGTTAGCAATATCCATTCTGCTTCGGCGATGAGTTGTCCGAGTTGATAGGCGTTTTCTAAGTCGGTTGATGTGGCACTATCGCCAGGGCCCATGATGCCGATGATGATTTTTTTCATATCATAGTTTAGGGTGGAATATATCGCATTCTTGAAAGAGCGAGAACCCTTCTGAATCTGGGCGAGAAAGGGCTCTCGATCTTTCTTAGCCAGATGGCGCAGCCTCACCTGTCACAATCGGTTTTTATTGATTTTTATCTAGCAATAAAGCTATAAATTATACGTTAAGACCCTGCACGGATAAAAACCTTTTTAAAGGCATAATTTATTACTTTCAAAATATAGTTTTCTGCGTAATTACGCTGTGTGATACCAATTTAATATGAAGCTGCATAGAATAGGGCTTCAAGAATAAACTTGTAAGATGATAACGAACTAATTTGCAAGCGGAGTGATTTTTTCAAGAACTTGTTTCAATCGCTCTCGTAATTGTTCAAGTGTTGTAAAAACCTCTCCAACAAGTTCCTTTTTGATATATTCCCAGACCCTTTCAATTGGATTAAGTTCTGGACTATGTGAAGGTTGACAGACAGGAATTAAATTTTCTGGCCATGAGAGTTCATTAGTGGTATGATCACCCGCTTTATCCATGTGAATGATGGCTATATCTTCACCCAATTCTAGAGAAAGAGCGTCAATAATTTTCTAAAAATCTTCTCCGTTAAGCTCAGCGTATTCTTGGCAAAAATGCCAGCCACTCAATGGTTCGACTACCCCATACAACCAAAAATTTTTACGTTTCCATAGTAGGGGAGCAACTGGTTTTACACCCCTGGCTGTAATTAATTTTCCTGTCAATGTTTTTAATCCCAACCGGGTTTCATCTTGACACAAATATCGTAGCCTTTTGCCCTTGCCAAAATATTTTTGAAACGTCAATACTGCTGGAATGATGTTTTTTTAAAAAGCTCCACTGCTTGTAAGTTTTGTAAAGCACTTTGCGGACCTGGCACTTTCAGTTTTGCTTGGAGACGATAATGTACCCAGGCATAGACTTTTGCATAAGTCAGTGCTAAATTATACTCTGTTTTTAACCATTCCACTATTTCCCCGTAGCTTTTGAAAGGCGCTCCTGTTGCCAAGCGTTCTTTAAGTCCGGCTAATGCCTCAACAGTCAAGTGTGGTACTTGTCCGGGGGCTTTTTTTACCAACAATAATTCTGATATTCCACAAGTCGCTACTTTTGTAACCACCTGCTTATCGTAGATTTGTCTCTACCCAAACGATTCGCTAATTCTTGCTGCTCCTGTACTTGCCCTGTTTTTAACCACCATAATACTTGTATTCGTTCTTTCTGACTCGCTGTACGAGTATTTTTTAGTTGTTTTTCTAAAAATTCTGCACTTTCTTCAATTGTGATTTTAAACTACGAGCCATAAAACGCACCATAAACGCCATCTCTCTATTATATGCAACTTCACATAAAATTGGTATGACACCCAGGGTGTGGAATCTGGGTGGAAACCGAGCCTATACAAACAAAGTCCGACAGGGAATTAACGGGACTTAAACAAATTTTAAGCCCAAACAAAGCCTAAACTGGCTTTATAAGCGGAGAATACGTCCCAATTTTGGTTCAACCATTTCACAAACCTAAAAGATATGGCTGTCCGAAATGCTTCGAGTGCATCACTAAAAGTGTTTAAAGGTTTGTTTGCCCATTTGCGCCTTAATCCTCCTGTTAAGGTATGCCAGAGAATGAAAGTGTAGGCACAAAACACCATAATGAAATGTCTTTTCAGGCTGATTTCATCTCGGACTTGATATTCATTTAACCCCAACCAGCCCTTGGCTTCCCGATAGAAAACTTCGACCCAATTTCTTTGTGAATAAGTTTTTACTATCCACTCCTCTGTCGCTGTTGATAAGTCAACATTACTCATCAAATAATCTATTTCAGTGGCGGTATCGAAAGTATCTGCATTCATGACGATGGCTATTACTTTCTTACCCGTGCATTTTGATAATTCGACTTCTTTAATTGCTACCCATACTGTTCTCGGTCGTTCTAGATTGAGTTGAATTTTTGTGAAAGCCTCTACAGGCAAGGCTTTGGTTAAGTTGTCGGCTCGAATTTCCTCTGTTTCATTTTCGGTTTTTTGAATTATTACTTTGCGATTTTTGGCGATGACTCCGATGTATTTTAATTTTCGGTTTTCTAATTCTTGTAAAAAACTGGTGTTATTACCATACCCTGCATCCATCAATACTATTCCTGGTTTATAGCCTCTCGCTAAGGTTTTGTCGATTAAATTTATGGCTATTTCTGGCTTTTTCTTGAATTCTGGGTCATCTTTTCCTTCTGGTAATGAGTCGGCTTTTTTATATAATTCAATATCTAATGGCAGGCTCTTCTTACCATCATATAGATGACTTGTAACTACTACTACCCCATTATCAGTTTTTCCGATTTGTCCGATGTATTGTCTGCCTACACCGTCGGTAAAATTACCACTTTTTCGGTGACCTGAATCATCTATTATCAGGCTAAATCCTCGACTAATCTTGGCGCAAGTTACACTGATTCATTACGTCTAGGCGACGTTGATTGAGTTCATTGAATGACCAAGGCGCTGTTGTTAAAAAATGATGTAATTTGTGGTAAGTTACTCGCCAAGGCATTTTCTGCCATCTGCGACAGGTTTTTTCGTTCACTTTCTCCCAATAATCCCCCTAAATAGTTCCTAAACTCTCGTTTTTGGGCAAGATGACCAAAAATATCGTCAAATCTTTGACACCATCTATCGAAGCAGGGGGGCATCGCGGCAGGGGTTGTCTCTTTCATGGGTCATTTCTTAACGTTATATGCTTGCTATGTAAGCATTATAACCTATTTTTATCGTATTTTCTGTTTAAGTCCCGTTAATACCCTGTCGGACTTTCTCAAAACCCGGTTACTTCGCTAATTTTTCCGATTGGGATTGACAGCTCATCCTTCGATTATGCAGCGCCAATCCTTGAGGTTATCGTTAGATAAA
>NZ_JAUBSH010000142.1:0-12523 GCF_036704705.1 Microcoleus sp. K1-B1
CGGGTTTTTTATGTGTTTTTGTGCCGATTTCGGAAAAAAACGCCTTGTTACGGATCAGTTATTATCAGAAATTATAACTTGGCCAATTATAGGCAACAAAAACTTATGTTTCTTCTAGCTTGAATCACCAATCAATTGCTCTCCTGATTTTCCATCACTTATTCAGCAAGCCCTATATAACCCCGGTCAATGTGACCTCTGAAATTTATGTGGATTTAATCTATTAAACCATTACTGTGCATCAGTACCTATAAAAAAACAGAAGATCCAGATACCAGACTTCTTTAAAAATTGGGGTATCTAACAGAATCGTTAACTTCAAACCTCGCACATAATATTATTACTCAAATTTACCCATTGCTCCACGCTTAAATCTTCAGCGCGAGATTGAGGATTGATCTGTAACTCTTCTAACAATTGAACGAGTTTATCTAAATCCACAGCCCCTTTCAAATTATTTCGCAGCATCTTGCGCTTGCTACCAAATCCCAACTTAACTAAATTCTCCAAATAGCGCGGATTAACCGCCGGAGTTTCTATCTGTCTGGGAAGCAGCCGCACCACGGCAGAATCGACTTTGGGCGGCGGAAAAAAGTCTTTAGACGGCACATCGCAAATTAACTCGCATTCTGCTAAATACTGCACCCGCACTGACAGCGCGCCAAAAGCTGTCGAACCCGGTTTAGCGTAAAGCCTTTGGGCCACTTCTTTCTGCACTAACAGTACGATCGCATTGAAGGGTTTAGCCGCAGGAACAGATATCGTTCCCAGCAGTTTTTGCAGGATCGGGCCGGTAATATTATAAGGGATATTGGCAACAACTTTATTGGGATTTTGGAATTTGGGAAAGGCTGTTAGTTCAGCCTCTAAGTCCATTTCCAGGATGTCGCCTTGCAGCAGTAAAAAATTGTCGGTTTTGCCGAGTTGTTTTGCTAGCTTGAGACACAAATCTCGATCGATCTCCACAGCAACAACAGACTCAGCCGCAGGTAGCAAGCGTCGAGTCAAAATCCCCGTGCCCGGCCCAATTTCCAGGACGCGATCGCCATTCAAAGAAGCCGCTTTCACAATCTTATCTAAGGCTTTCTCGCTTTTGAGCCAATGTTGAGCAAACTGTTTTCGGGGTCGGGTCGATCGCATTTTTTGAATTTTTGGAGAAATCTTAGCCTGTCATTCTATCACAACTCAATATCTTTTCCCAACCTACGGTGATGTTTATTTTTGTTAACAGGGGTTGAATTAACCAAAAAAATTGGGCACTATAATAAGGACAAACGATAAAAAATAAATTTATTTCTTCCCCATTACCAACAGCACAACACGTAAGTCACGGAGACAGAGATAGCTGTTTTTCCAAATAACCAATAACAAATAACCAATAACAAATAACCAAGAACCAATTAGCACTTCCCCAAAAATGAAATTCCAACGAGTATTTGGTACATTACCCAAAACCACAGCCAGCGCCCCCGGCAGAGTAAACCTGCTGGGCGAACACACAGACTACAACGATGGATTTGTACTTCCAACAGCGATTCCCCAGCGCACCACAGTACAAATCGGCTTCAGTAGTGACGATCGACACCATTTTTATTCAGCAGAATATGACGAACTCATAAATTATTCAGACGACGATACCATACCGCAAAAATTTGTCACTTATATCTGTGGCTGTCTGAGACTTTTAGAAAAAGAAGGATACAAAATACCGCCAATAAATCTCTACATTACCTCGACTGTGCCGATCGGGGCCGGTTTGTCCAGCAGCGCCGCTTTAGAAATAGCAACCCTCAGAGGAGTGCGCGCCCTACTGAACCTCCCCATAGACGACGTGCGGCTAGCTCAAATCGGACAGCAAGTCGAAATCCGATATGCCGGCTTGAACTGTGGCATCATGGATCAAATGGCTTCGAGTTTAGCAGACACCAACACCATGCTATTGATCGACACCCGCAGCCTCGAATGCCGCCCGATACCTTTCCCCATAAACACAGAAATTTTAATAATTGACAGTGGCGAAAGCCACGAACTGGCAGCAGGAAGCGGCTACAACAAGCGGCGCGCAGAGTGTGAGGAATCCGCGCGGATATTGGGAGTTAAAGCTCTCAGGGATATAGCCGATCCCCAAGCTGTCGAAGTATTGCCGGAACCCCTCAGAAGACGAGCGCGGCACGTGGTTACTGAAAACAACCGCGTACTCGAAGCGGTAAAATCTTTGCCAGCAAAACGTTTTGGTGAGTTAATGAATGCTTCCCACGCGAGTCAGCGCGACGACTACGAAGTTTCGGTGCCGGCAGTAGACACGCTGGCGGCCATCTTGCAGTCAATCCCCGGAGTTTTCGGCGCAAGGCTGACGGGCGGAGGTTTTGGCGGTGCTTGCGTAGCCCTCGTGGAGAGTGGAAAAGCGGGTGTTATCGCATCAGAGGCGATCGATCGCTACCAGCGTGCGGGTTATAGCGGCCGCGTTTTGGTTCCCGAAGTTAAAGTTAATTCTTAACTCCAGAACTATCTCCCGGTAGGGAAGGCCACCGCACAGTCACGATTACCGAATCCTCCTCAGCCGACCAATAATGAGGCACTCCCGGCAGCCAGAGAGCATAATCTCCTTCGCGAGAAAGCAAGATTTCTTGCTCTGGAAATTGCAGGCGAAACCGCCCTTTTACCAGGATAGAAAGCGTCGTGGCTGCCGCATTTACCGCCCACTGAGTCCTACAATCTCCGGCGGGGTGAGTGCCCCATTTTACCTCTAAAACAGAAGTCGATCGCGGGTCATCTTCCGGCGTCATAAAGTGACCCGCAAACCAACCGCCCCGACTTGCACCTTCAGCGCCCGCATTTCCGAAAACCACTTGAGATGACATCAGCTAATCCGGTAAACAACAAAGATGCTTAGATCGGGGGGACACCCTCTAACTTATTACTTGCGACCCGAAGGTTGACCTTCCGTAGTCGCTATTTCCCCAGCTTCCATCAACTGCTTAAAGCGACGTAAATCATCTGCAATTTGCTGTTCGGGAGCTTCGCCAAATAGTTTAGCAGCGCCAGCACCAATTGCACCGCCCGGAGGGTTGTATTCGATGACAACTTTTACCTCAGTACCGCGTCCCGCTGATGCCGGTTGAAAGCGCACAAAACCCGAATTGTCAACATCAGATCCTTCCACAGACGCCCAAGCAATTAAGCGATTTTCTTCTTCGCGGACAATCTCTGCATCCCATTCCACACTATTGCCCATCGGCGCGCTGGCAATCCAGTGAGAACGTTTTTCATCTATTACCGTAACGTGTTTGAGATGCTTCATAAACCGAGGCAAATTTTCAAAATTGCGCCATAAACGGTACAATTCATCAGCCGGTTTGTCGATCGTCACCGTCTTTTCAACTTTAATGCTTTGATTCGGATCTGCAGCAGACTGCAAACCCTCCACAACCCCCAGACCGCGCGCCGCTAAACCGCCGCCCGCAACCGCCAGCAAAGCACCTCGCAAAGAACGCTGCGACAAACCAAAAAGCACCAGCGCCCCGCCACCAATTAAAGATGCCCAGCGTTCGGTATCGCCGGTGTTAGTTTGGTTTTGTTTGTCGGAATTTGTCATTGAAGTAGATTCCATTGGTTTAAACCTGGTAAAGTGAAATACCCAAACTAAACGGAATACCGTTATAATTTGGGCTTCGTGTCTCGTTTGCCGTTGCTCTGTTGGGGATATCCATTGCTGAATATTCGTCACCCAAGACAATCCGAGTCTGACACAGCATCTCTGGGTTTTTACACCCTTTATCCCTTCATAGGGAACCCACGCAGAAGTCCTATTTCCTAACACCAAAAACTATGTTCGTACAACAAACTTGGATTGTATTTCACATTAGGACGTATCCCAATAACCAGCGGTCTGTTCTTTCCCCCTTTCTCTCGCAGTTGTCCTTGGCAAGCATATAACTGCTACTGTAGCCTGTTGTTTGCAGTCGAGTGGGTGGGTCGCAACCATTTATATTTTACAGGTTTTTTTGCTAGAGAAACAGTAAATTGTCGCTCTTTTTCATAGACATTGCTTGGCTTCTATCCCGACGCTGAATTGAGTACAATTACAGCGCGGGACTTACGCCAAATCAGTTGAACAGAATCGGATTTTGTTGAGTTTTTGTTCCTTGAGAGACTGGCATATAAATAGAGACGCACAACACAGCAAACTGTTGTACCAGCGCTTTGAGTCCCTTTACAGATATTAAGTTCACCGCTGAAACTCCTTTTATAAGGGGTTTTGTAATAAAAACAACCGATTCTTTAAAATGTATCTCTCCTGACATGGCCCCTGCGTCTGCCTAAAGTAATGATCGCCTGCTGTATATCCTTTCATCCTCGGACTAAAAGGGGGTTTCCAGCCGCTGTTCCAATCGAACTGCTTATGACCTAAGATAGACGGCGCTAACTCGGCCGTTAGTTTACCATAATTTAGTTTAGTCGGCTTCCACTACTGGTTATATCTAATGAAAACAAAAATGTTTCAGGGGTTGCTATGGGCAACATTTCTTGCCTAGACCTTGCTGCTAGCTGCTCTCGATCAGCCCGGAACGCTAACAGTTATGAAAAAAATGCTCAAGTTGCAGCTAGAAGGAATCAACCCCTACCTTGTCACCATATTTGCTTTCATGGGAGTGTGGCCGATGGTCTATGCTTGCCTCCTATTCATTCATGAGAAAACCCAAAATATATCCGCGCTTGCCTGCTTTCATCGCTTCCAACGGCGCCGGTATCATCGGTTTAATTCCCTACTTAGTCCTGCGCCAGCCTCAGCAAGAATTTTCCGGCCGCAAAGATATGTTGATCAAAATATCAGACTCCCGGTGGACAGGCTTTTTAATTTTACTAACTACTATTTGGCTGTTAGCTTGGGCTTGGTTAAATGGAGATTGGGGAGATTATGTCAGGCAGTGGCAATCAATTCCTTTTGTGCATTTAATAACTTGGGATTGTTGCTTGATGGCTGTAATATTTCCCTCACTTCTGGGAGACGACATGGCACGCCGTGGACTCTCGGACGATCGCATTTTTTGGGCAGTCTCTCTAGTTCCGCTGTTAGGGCCGCTAGTTTATCTTTGTCTGCGCCCCCCTCTGACAGAATCTGCAACAGAAATCGCCACTTTCCCACGGACAGCCAGAAATTGAAACATTGAAAAATTTGGTAGTGTTCAAGATGTAATGAATATTCAAGCCGCAACGGGATTAACAAACGCTCAAAAAGCGACATTGAAAGCGTTAGGGGCGGTCGCGTAGTCTGGGTGTACCGTGGAGAAAGATTTTAATTGTCCTGAAAATCTCGATCGCCACTTATGAGGTGACTCTATGCAGCCAAATGATACATCGGCGCGCTACGACCGAATTGCCCAATGGTGGCAAACTGAGCATCAAGATTCAACCTACGGGATTGCCCAATTAGAACGGGCGATCAAATTTACTTGTAAGCAGCACGCAGCACTTGATGTCGGGTGTGGAAGTAGCGGACGTTTTATTAACAGCTTATCCAAGCATGGATTTCAGCCTGAAGGACTTGATATTTCTAGCGAAATGATCAATTTAGCCCACCAGCTACATCCAGAAATCACTTTTTACCGGGAAGACATTTGTGATTGGCAGCCGCCGAAACTTTACAGCCTGATTGCAGCGTGGGATAGCACGTTTCATCTGCCAATCAACCAGCAAGCGCCTGTGATACAAAAGCTATGCGATGCGCTTGAACCCAATGGAGTGCTCCTGTTCACTTGTGGCGGCGGACATACAAGCAGCGAGGTTTCGGGAGCATTTCAAGGTCAAGACTTTGATTACAGCACTTTAGGTGTAGATACTTTCCTGCAAATTCTGGTTGAGCATCATTGCACCTGCCGCCATCTCGAATATGACCAGTATCCTGAAAATCATGTTTATATCATTGCCCAAAAGACCTAATTTATCATTCGCACCATTAAAGTGTGGGATGTCGCAACTGGTGGCTGTAACCGGACGTTGATGGGCGATCGGCTGTTTGAAGGTATGAATATTCAAGGGGCAACGGGATTGAGGAATGCTCAGAAATCGACATTGAAAGCGTTAGGGGCGTTGGTGTAACGTGTGTCGAGATTAGGGCGATCGCCATTTAGATCGCCGCTGCGATCGGATATTCAATTACGAATCATTGTGAGGTGGATGTAGAGCGATAGAATGCAGGACTCCTCGAAGATTGACTACTCCTTCTCGGTTGAGTTGCAGCCGATCGATGGTAGCGCGTCCAGTCGGTGTTAAACCCAAGATTTGAGTCGAATCGGTGCTCCAAGTAAAGTGTTCGCTCCAGTTATCCTGTCGAGGATGATAAAGTGGGACGGAGCCACCTGTAACGGGGTCGATCGCCTCACTATGACTGTATTTGAAATTGTTGCACCCATGAGCTGCGATCGCCAGATTATCCAAATCACTGGTGCCACCTTTGGAGCGAGGGATAATGTGTTCAATGGAGAAGGGATCTGGAGAGAATTTAGCTTGACTGAGACAATACTCGCAGCAACCATTGGCGCGTTGTTTAATGAATTGTCGTTGCTGCTGTGTGAGGCGGGATTCAGACATAATCAACGATATCGGGATGAGGATTGATGCCGAGGGTTTGCATGAGCTCCGTCAGAGGTTGGTTGCGGAAGGTTGCGAGTTGAATTAAGGCTTGAATGCGGGCAACATTGAGTTGTTCAAGGCGATCGCTCATTTGGATCAGTTGCTTGTGTTCATCGGGAGTCAGGGTTTCGGCATGACGCTTGGCGATGAGGGCATGGTATTCTTCCCAGGTTTGTGCACTAAAGCCGATGTTAATTTGTTGCAGCAAGTCGGCTTCAGTAGGTTGGGTGGTTGGAAGTTTAGGCTGGAGGCGTTCTTGCAGGGCGTTGAGGATGTAGCGATCGGGTTCAACGCCCTGTCGAGATGCTTCAGTGCGGATTTGGTGTTCGAGTTCGGGAGAAAGGTTGAGGGTGATGGTGGTCATGGTTATCTTGGCAGCAACATCTATTCATCATTTTAGCGATCGGGCTTTCACCTTATCTCGAACTTCATCGCCTGGGATTTCTCGATTTTACTGCCCGCGTCCTGGTTTGCAATCTACGAAACCTAATGCTTCTGTGTCGAGAAAATTGGCGATCGAAATGGCGATTGAAATGGCGATCGGATATTCAATTTCCGCAGCACGCGCAATTAGAGCCGCTTTAATTCGTTCTGGCAAGCGTCTCAAAATGACTTCGGCATCAGCAGGAGAAAGTTGTTGTTGAAGTTTGGCTTGCATGGCATTCACCTTTGGGTTGGAATTTGATAGATACATTCAAGCCACTACCCAACTCAGATTTAGCGGTCTAACGTTGCCAATCACCCGCCGCAAATTACCTCAGACTGCCACCGACAGGATCTCGACGGTCGGGTGCATTGGCGTTGTTCGAGTGCGCGCATCTCTTGCCGTATTTTGATGCTACCGCAAAAAAGCGCGTAACTTTTCAACTTCATCACCCTGTAAACACTTAGCAAAAGAACGGTGGGTCCGAGCATTTGGATGGGGGAGAAAAGCAAAAAATCTTTCACGATTCCCTATCTCAACGAACTCGGATATTGAATTGGCTGTAGAGATCTTGAATTGGCTTTGAATCACTTGCTTTGCGCGTGCCCCCAGTACCACTATCACTTTTGCTCTTGCTAGTTCTAAAACTCTCAACAAGTAGGCTTCCACACATTGCTCCTGTGATTCTTCTACACCAGTTTCGGCACGAGACTTACAATGCACTATCTCGGTAAGCGCATAATCAATGCCTGGACTAACGTTCCGTTGAAGTAGCTCAATCGCACGTTGTCTAACCGCTGCCCAAAATCGAGTAGAGCGACTATATTTCCCGTCTTTTAGCAAGGATTTTGTACCATCAACGATCCAGTGCTTACGTCCTCCTCCAAAACGGTAATTGAAATAATCGTGTACTTCGCTACATGACCAATCCCAAGTTGGGTAATCTTCATCAGAGCCAATTGATGGATTTGAACTCAGGAAGAGAATGGGTGCTTGCTCTATCTGTCCACTCCAAGGTTCAGGCACTTGAAATTTTTCTAACCCAATTGCATTTTGAGAGTCAACAATTTTACGACATGGATTTTCAACAGAAAGATCTTCTTGACACTCTCGTGCATGGGGACAATGAACAATTTCACTTAGCAGAGTTTTTTCAGACATTCCCGAAATATATCAACTGATTACGAGTTTACGAAAATCTAGCAGTCGGACTTATAATTGTATCGCAGTTGCGGTACAATACCCAATAGAAGAGAAAAATACCGCCGATCGATCGCTGATGTATGTCACCAAAAGTGGCACTAATTCACATAGCAATTGCTGCCGTTCGATGAAAATTCAACCTAATTGTCATGCGGCTAAAACAGGACGATCGAGCTTGCGGACTGCATACAGAAGCGTAGCTTTAATATAGTCAATTTCCAAGTCTGGAAATTCTTCGATAAACTTAAAAATTTGCTCACCCGCAGCCAGCAACTCTAGGATATCGATGACTCGAATCCGCATTCCCCGGATGCAGGGACGACCGCCACATTGTCTTGGGTTCACTGTAATTCTGTCAAACAGATAAGCAACGGATGCTGGCATTGCTTAAAATTGTTTAAAATCTTTGTCTTTAGCTTACTTCATTTATCGCCCGAAACTCACGCCGTGATCTAATTCTGCGATCGCCATTTCAACCTCAAAACTCTGTAAAGTATTATTTGTGCGTTAGGCGTAAACAGGAAGTGGCTCATAAACGAGTTGCATGAGTTTTCCTGAAGGAACGGTTTCCATTGCATAGGTATTACCTTGAGCATCGGCAAAATCTACTAGATAAGCGCGATCGTCAAAGCTCATGAGAATAGTGCCCACTTGTCCCGGTCGCAGCAAAATTGGCTGATAGGTTGCTTTATGGATTGCGTGAATTTCTTCTGTCAAGGCAACAACATCATACTCGTGTAACGTCATCACAGTATCCTCACTTATTGACAGGATAGGTATTAGTTAGCCTAGGAAAGTCTTCATCGGTGCGAATCATCCAACATGACAGCACCCAAGAGCTTCCTGTTTCCGTAGTCATGAAAGATTTGATATCATACTGGGTTCCATAGTTGTCGGTTTTATAAATTTCTGCCTCCTGATTGACCGCACATTCTAATAAAGCGACTTCTAAAATAGCTTTGTTTTCTAGTGTAATTCCCAATCGATTTCTAAACAGGATGGCTTTATCTTTTCCTTTGGGATGCTGCATATTTAGTGAGTATCGCTCAAGCTTGTCGCCAAGCAGTGCCTTCTCTCCGTTGGGTAATTTCATCGGTCGAAATGGTCAAGTCACTTGGTGGAAAGTTTTCATTTGCCAGAAACCGCATTAACTTGCCTCAGCAATTTGCCCGTTGTGCCATATATCGATCGAAAGTTGTGTAATCTCCAGCTTTGTAATCAGCACGGGCCGCTTCAATTTCGGCAATGTCTTCTGGAGAATCGTCCTCATTCGGGAATAATTCAGCTTCCAAAAATTCCCATATCTTGTATCTTTCAGCAATTCCCAGTGACGAAATAGCTTCCAGCAGTGATTGAAATGAGATGTCTACTTTCACAGTATTCTCAGCCATCCGAACTTTCCTCCACTTTAAATTTTACAATATACCCAGTGCCCCAAATTCTCTAAGAATTCGGGGCTCTAAAAGCAGACTACATCACAACTGCACTAATCAAAGTTTGCACATTTTGTACAACAGCAGTAGTAAAATTACGAGTCACCGGCAAACTGTCAACCACTATTCCGGCGCACAATAGCATCAGGTACAGAATAGAGTATTTAAAGAGCGATCGCGCAACAATCTTATCCTCTGGAGTCTGCAACAGCAACCAAGCTTTTTGGGCAAAAATAGCACCGAGGAAAATAGCTGTTCCCGCATACACCGCGCCCGCTAAATGCAGGGGATAAACTAGCAGCAAAGTTGCAGGAATCATCAATAGCGTGTAAATCCAAATTTGGCGGGCTGTCTCTTCGTCGCCCTCAATTACGGGTAACATCGGCACGCCTACTTCCTTGTATTCATCGCGAATCATCATTGCTAATGCCCAAAAATGCGGCGGTGTCCACAGGAAAATAATCCCAAACAGCAGCCACGCGCCCCAACTCAAATCTCCCGTAACCGCAGCCCACCCAACTAGCGGCGGAATCGCCCCTGCTGCACCGCCAATGACGATGTTTTGCACGCTGTGGCGCTTCAGCCAGTGGGTGTAAATTAGGACATAGAAAACGATGCCTGACATTGCTAGCAATGCGGCTAATAAGTTGGCAACAACTGTGAGCAATGTAAAGGATATTGTAGCTAGGGCGATCGCAAATATCAAAGCATCCCGCTTCTTGACGCGCCCCGAAGGAATCGGCCGCCACCGGGTGCGCTCCATAATATAATCGATGTCGCTGTCGTAAACACAATTAATCGTATTCGCCGACGCAGAAGCTAAAGCGCCTCCAGTAATAGTTGATACCAGTAATAGCGGATCTACTTCTCCTTTGGCCGCCATCCACATTCCTGCTGAGGTGGTGATTAGCAGCAGTAAAATAATTCTGGGTTTTGTTAGTTGATAGTAACTTTTCACGACTTGCGAAAAGTTTTCGTGGAGACGGGGACTGTCGTTGGTAAGGATTTCTTGCATCGGTTGTAAGCTGTTAGTAATTATTTGCGAATTCGTCATTAGTCATTAGGTTGGAGTGGCGGGTTTTACAAGAAATATTTGATGTAGCTACAAGAATTAATAAACCCGCCGCCTCTTACTTTAGTCTTATCTCTCAAGCTGATAAAACTCGATCGCGCCAAGCTAAAACACTAAAAGCTATCAGGGTTCCCAGCAAAGCAGCACCGACTGCTTGGTGGGCGACTGTCAGCGGTTCTACCTGAAGGTGCAGCCGGAAAGTGGCTAATCCCAGAACTAATTGAGCAATGAGGCAAACACTCGCCGAATTAGCCAGTTTCCGCAAATTTGGGCTCAGTGCAGGCTGCCGCCAAGCCATCACTGCTACGGCTAAAGTCGCTGCTGTAGCTGGTACGATACCGGCGATGTGGCTGTTCATTACCGAACACAATTCTGAGGAGATCAAACATTGGTGTAGTGCCCATCTAGAGCCTACTAATGCTCCTAGCAAACTTTGCAGGTAAACTAACAATGCTGCGATCGAACTTACCCAAGCTAATTTGCCGACATTTCCTGTAGCTTCGTAGGGAGTCAGCATGAAACCGATGACTAGCAGGGCGCCAAAAAATAGTAAAGCTGTTCCCAAGTGAGCGGTAACGATGTCAAATCTCAGCAGTTGTGTTACTGTCAAGCCGCCCAATACGCCTTGAAAAACGATTAAAAATAGTGCTCCGGCGCTCGCAATCGGCAGCCATTTTGGCAGGCGGCTGCGGTAAAACAAAGATAGTCCTAAAAGTGCGATCGCGCTTAAGCCAATTGCTGCTGCGTCCAACCGGTGAAACCATTCCAGAAATACCTGCAAATTCATTTGCGCTGCAGGTATTAATTGACCGTAGCACAGCGGCCAGTCGGGGCAAGCGAGCCCCGCATTCATGACTCGCGTGGCGCTGCCTACAGCCATTAACAGCCAGGTTGCGATCGCAATTTTCCACACTAAGCCGCGGATAATATCTTTTGGCTGCCACTGCACTCCTGCTGCGTTTGGCTGATTTAAAACTGAGTTTGCCATGAACTTTACCTTAGCCTTTGTTATCGATCGAACTTAATGAAATAGCGAGCTTTTACTTTTGCTGAGCTTAGCCGAGCTTAACACTCTTTTTCTGTGACAAACCGTCATATATACTACCTTAGCGACATCGCAATCCAATTAGTTTGTCTTTAGATATTTTTCAACTTTCCTCTTTACATTACAAAGTATTGCAGCTATTTTTATAAATTTCAACAAACTTTAATTATTTTACCGAACCCTTTGCTGTTACAGCCTCCCTCCCAGTCCCACTCGCAGAGAAAAATAAAGATATGATTAAGAAAAGCTTTTTTTCAAAGGTTTATGATATATACCCAACTTTAACGTAAAAATTTGTAACTAAATACAGGACTCAAGAGTTACCCCCTAGGTGTTTTTCAAGGTAGTTCTCAGGTTTACTCACGTCAGATTGTATAATTCAGTTCCAACACTCAGCGTTTTATCTAATCCACCAGTTATCATTTCTTGCCTGCTTAACTAAATTTGGAAGGGAGGAAGTGGCGCTTTTGCAGTGTAGGGTTTACTAATCTTTGAATCGGTAACTTATAAAAATTCCTGCAATTTTATGGTGAACCCCCTTGAAAGCATTCAGACTAAACAGTGCGATCGCTATTTTTACTATGCCAATGTTACTGAATTATATCAGATCCGGGCGATCGCATATAATAAGGGAGTAGGTGCGATTCGTTTAGCCGAAACCTGAAAGGGGGGATGGCTAGCAGCGATGGGGTAAACCCAAGCAAGGGTTAGAG
>NZ_JAUBSH010000143.1:0-12107 GCF_036704705.1 Microcoleus sp. K1-B1
CTATAATATAGGGATAAGCTAAAATAAAAGGGGAACTGTATCATACTTTTCCCCTTTTACAAAATTGGGATGCTCCCCATAAAGACTCCTTGCTAGGCAAGGGTTTCAGTAGAAATATTGTGTAATTAATTCTGCACACCTACTTATAATAATCTTCAGTTTCAATCCCTGATAGGGTTTTAGGTTTTTTCCGGCAAGAAAGAATCCAGTCAACCATTCAATTTTAATTTGTTTCAATCCCTGATAGGGTTTTAGGTTTTTTCCGGCCTTTTAAAATGTGTTGATTTAGCGATCGCCTTTTTTGTTTCAATCCCTGATAGGGTTTTAGGTTTTTTCCGGCCTTAGTTTGTGGTTTTTCTCCTGTCATGATAAAAGTTTCAATCCCTGATAGGGTTTTAGGTTTTTTCCGGCTACTGCACCACTGGACAATTCCCAGCAGAGTTTTGTGTGTTTCAATCCCTGATAGGGTTTTAGGTTTTTTCCGGCGACACTAGCGGCGCTTGCTCCGAACCTGTTCTGAGCGTTTCAATCCCTGATAGGGTTTTAGGTTTTTTCCGGCGCGGGAACATCAAATAAAGCGGCAGTATTCAATGCCGTTTCAATCCCTGATAGGGTTTTAGGTTTTTTCCGGCTGGTTACGAGGCGGCTAGCAAGATTGAAGAATCTGTTTCAATCCCTGATAGGGTTTTAGGTTTTTTCCGGCTTTCTCTGCGGCATTTTTGGTCAAGTAGTATTTGTTTCAATCCCTGATAGGGTTTTAGGTTTTTTCCGGCGTCTCAGAACAACCATTAAAAGCAACCAACCGTGCCGTTTCAATCCCTGATAGGGTTTTAGGTTTTTTCCGGCCTGCTACACCACAGAGTATTCCAGTGATTGCCGTTTCAATCCCTGATAGGGTTTTAGGTTTTTTCCGGCAGCCCAAACAGCGCAACTTTTTAGAAGCCACAACCGGTTTCAATCCCTGATAGGGTTTTAGGTTTTTTCCGGCTTTTTACCGCGACCGGGAAAGTCAGGGAAGAAATTGTTTCAATCCCTGATAGGGTTTTAGGTTTTTTCCGGCAAGTCAAGCGGCACACCGGCCGGCACGAGGTGATCAAACGAAGAAATTGTTTCAATCCCTGATAGGGTTTTAGGTTTTTTCCGGCCGCCCGTTCCAGAAGCCTTGGTGTATTTGGTTTTCAAGGTGCAGTTGCGTCCATCTAAAATAAAAGTACCATTCCAGCCTTCGGCTTGTCAATACCTTAGTTTCCATACTCACTCCAAAACCTTATCCTGTAAAGCTTTCACACTTTGCGTCCGTCTTTTTTTTACACTGGGGGCCTCAAACTCTTGCTGCACATGGGTTTGATGCGAAAAATTTGATACTCCGATTTTCACACCTACCCATTGACGCAAACTCAGCAAAAAATATTCTGCGCTCAAGGGATCTACGCCACCAATACGTTCGATCTTAGCGTGACAGCAAGCACACAGCCGAAAAAACCAAATACTGTCTTCCTTGGGTTGCATGACTTTGTTCGGCGTGGCGATCGTAACTTAGACTTGAGTCCTCGCCTGCATCAATCTCCTCAACTGGTTGCATGACTTTGTTCGGCGTGGCGATCGTAACTTAGACTTGAGTCCTCGCCTGCATCAATCTCCTCAACTGGTTGCATGACTTTGTTCGGCGTGGCGATCGTAACTTAGACTTGAGTCCTCGCCTGCATCAATCTCCTCAAACGATTCCGCCAACCAGAAAGCAAAGCGATTAAAAAACAACTTCGATATATCAAAAAAAATTAGCTCATATTCAACAGCTAACGACTTAGACACTTATCTCTAAAATCTCACGAAAAAGCCATATAAAAGCTGCCAAGTCGTAGACTTATCAAAATCTATGCTTTAGAAAATCACAGACCATTACTTATATTTTTCCGAAATTGAATTCCCAATTAATTACTAGGAGTGATTTGCCCCAACTTATTCAGCAAAACCTAAATTTTCAATAATTAGGAAATTTTTACCTGCTATATTTGCGGTATTTGTGCATCGCGGTTCTGAAAAATATTATTGGAAAATTGCATACAAAATCCCCAAATTAACTTAAAATTAATAGAGTGGCATTTACCTTAAAACTCCCGATGACAAAAGCCGAAATTAGCACAAAAAATATCACAGTTCCTAACGGGGATTTGCAAATAGCTGCATACCTAGCCCAGCCAGCCTCCCCAGGGCAATTTCCCGCAGTTATCGTGATTCAAGAAATCTTTGGCGTCAACTCGCACATTCGCGAAGTTACTGAAAGAATAGCAAAAGAAGGATATGTGGCGATCGCCCCAGCCATTTACCAGCGTCAAGCCCCCGGCTTTGAAACTGGCTACACACCTGAAGCCATCCAAATCGGCAGAGAATACAAAGAAAAAACCACCGCTTCCGAACTTCTGGGCGATATCCAAGCCACGATCGATTACCTCAAAACTCTACCCTCTGTCAAACAACAAGGTTTTGGCTGCATCGGTTTCTGCTTTGGAGGACACGTCGCCTACCTCGCGGCTACATTGCCCGAAATCAAGGCTACAGCGTCGTTCTACGGCGCCGGTATCGCCACCCTAACCCCCGGCGGCGGCACCCCCACGATCGCCCGCACAGCAGACATTAAAGGCACTCTCTACGCCTTTTTTGGCACTGAAGACCCCAGCATTCCCTTAGAACAAGTTGACCAAATCGCCGCAGAATTGCAAAAACACAGTATTTCTCACCAAATTTTCCGCTACAATGCCGATCACGGCTTCTTCTGCGACCACCGCGGCAGTTACGACGCTACGGCAGCAGCCGACTCGTGGGTGCAGGTGAAGCAGCTATTTCATCAGCAACTTCAACCAGCTTAGAGAGTGGGAGATGGGGAGATAGGGAGATGGGGAGAGTGGGAAAATTTTTTCTACTGACGACTGCCAACTAAATTACTGACAACTGACAACTAAACTGACATGAATTCCAAATCTACAGGTTCTCAAAGCGCAAAAGCATCCTTTTCAATGGATGATTTTGCTAAAGCCCTCGAACAGCACAATTACGAATTCCAGAAGGGACAAGTAGTGCGCGGCAAAGTGTTCGAGTACGACTCAAACGGCGCGTATGTTGATATCGGCGGCAAGTCTTCGGCTTTTTTGCCGATCGAAGAGGCTGCTTTGAGAACAGTAACGGATTTGTCGGAAGTGGTTCCGCTGGACGAGGAACGGGACTTTTTGATTATCCGCGAACAAGATGCAGATGGCCAAGTTACCTTGTCTCTGCGGCAGTTACAAATTCAGCAAGCTTGGGAAGATTTAGTTGAATTGCAGGAAACCGGTAAAGTTCTTCAGGTGCGGGTTTCTGGGGCGAATAAGGGCGGCGTGACTGTAGATGTTCAGGGAATGCGCGGTTTTATTCCCCGATCGCACTTAGTCGATCGCGATAACCTAGAATCGCTGATCGGTCAATCTTTGAGCGTTAATTTCTTGGAGGTCGATCGCGAACGGGAAAAACTCGTACTTTCCCAGCGGATGGCCACTCAATCGAATGCCTTCAAGGACTTGCAAATTGGTCAGTTGGTGGAAGGAAAAGTCAGCAGCATCAAGCCTTTTGGCGTGTTTGTGGACTTGGAAGGAGTTAGCGGTTTACTGCACATCAAGCAAGTTAGCCAAAAATATATTGATAACCTTGGAAAGGTGTTTGCTCCCGGTCAACCCCTAAAAGCGATCGTCGTTGACCTCGATGAAAGTCGCGGCAGAATTTCACTTTCTACTCGGGTACTAGAAAATTACCCAGGGGAAATGGTGGATAAGATGGCGGATGTTATGGATACCGCTCAAGAGCGCTCGGAACGTGCTCGAAAGACTCTTTCTTAAGTCTTGATCTAATTAGGGCTTGCTGAATAATCGATCGCTTTCCCAAGAGCAAGAGCGATCGATCTATTCAAGGCGATTTAAGGATGAGTTTTTCCTGCCTCAACTTGAGTGAAATATAAGCGCAAATTATGTTAATCCTAAAAACAGCATTGGTGACAAGTTAAGACCTTAAGGGGTGACAAGGGAGCTGCAAATCAGGTAGAATAAGGGTTTGAGCCAAACGTCACCCAAAAAAATTGGGGGTCGCTTCGACCCCCACACAAAATACATGTTCCCTCAATTATACCAAAAAGTTTTCGAGACGCATCTAAATCCTCGCCAGTATCTAACTCTACAATTATTAGTGTTAATGTTACAAAGTTATCGAGATGTTAGCTTATCTACTTTAGCCAACAAATTTCCACAACCGATAAAGTATGAAAGTCGAGTGAGAAATCTGCAACGGTTTTTAGATTTACCTCAACTCACAGCCAAGCTGTTGTGGTTTCCCCTTATCAAACAGCTCCTCACACAAGAGTTTCGCCACCAACCCAGCAATCGACAACAACGAAGACGAATCAAGAAACTCCAACTCATTCATCAAGGACATCTGTTCTTAATTGTCGATCGAACGCTGCGGGCAAGAGCGAAATTTAATCGTGTTAAGTTTAGCTTGGGGAAAACACGCCATTCCTGTTTATTGGGAAATATTACCCAAAAAAGGAAGCAGTAACTTGCGCGAACAAAAAAAAGTTTTAACTCCTGTATTGCGACTGTTAAAGCCTTATCCAGTTCTGGTCTTAGCCGATGCCTGAATTTCACAGCGTCCAACTGGCTTCTTGGCTCAAGCAAAGGAAGATAGACTTCGCCTTGCGACAGAAAAAGGGTACTTGCATTGCCGATGATGATGCCGTTTATCGAGCGCTTAAACTGAAGTTCCCCCCGTAGAAATACTGACACGTGGGTTAAAACCCTTGTGCTGCTTTGTGTTTCAGCTTATGAACCAGAAAACACGTACCCATGTAAGACTTGCCATCAAAAAGCAATCGCCCTATAATGGCATCAGACACTCGATCGGATGAAACCCCCGCTACATATGCGTTTCAGCGATTGTACCCATGTACGGTGGCTCTAAAATGCTTAGAAGTCGCACAGTGAGACAGTTTCAAGTTTTTGCCAGGGGGGAACTTCAGCTTAAAGACTTAAATATTAAACCGGGAACCTCCCGATTTTATGCCAATATTTATTGTACAAAAGCTCCGGAAGCTTGGAGAGTTTAATTTAGCGGCGTACTGGAAACGAAAATATCGAGGTAGAGGTCCAAAAGAACCTTGGTATATTTTGACGAGCTTGAACAGTTTACCCCGAACTCTTTCCGTCTATGCCGCTCGATGGGGTATCGAAACAATGTTTCGCGATTTAAAAACCGGAGGCTATAATCTGGAAAATACAAAAGTCAACACGCGGCGGTTAATGGCGCTCGTTTTACTCATTTCTATCGCTTATACTCTAGCCACTTTACAAGGTGCTTCTTTACAGCATCGAACTGTTGCTGAGTATATTTGTCGTCCTACTGAAACCGGACGTTCAACAGAGCGTTATAGCACTTTTTGGATGGGATTGCACGCTCCCGATTGGGGTCAATCTTTCCAGAATTGGTCGGATTTAGCTTTGAATCTGATGAATCTCAAACGCCACAAACGACTCAATTTTCAACAAGGGCTTCATGCTTTATCCCTGCTCCAGAGTGCTTTGTAGCCTTGTTGTCACCCCTTGAGATACATGGAATATGCTGTAATTGTATCATAGTCTTAATAATGATTTAGGATTACTATAGATGCGTTTACCCTGGCTTAGTCTAAACTCCAGTTATTAGTAAAAACGTTTATCTCAAAAAAAAATAGGCTAGCTATATTTCACAGCGCCTATCTCAATCAAAATTTTAATGGTTCCCCGCAACGCCGTCTTACCTCAGCTTTTGACCTGGTATTTTACCAGGTGGGTACCGTTGGCTCGGACTTAAAGTTTCTGGGTACAAGCCCAGTTTACTGCTGTCCAAACATCTTGATTCCCGAGAGTTAAGAGTTATAGATCAAAAAAACATTATTGGCAGTCACCAACGTCGCAGTAGAACCTTTATTTAATATATACCAACTCACCCGATTTTGGCAAGCTTCGAGCAATTTAACTTGGATACCAGATAGATTCAACGGTTTGAGCGACATCCTCTGCTGACGATCGCCCCTGAGCCACTAACTCTGCGTCGAGCACAACTGTAACGTGACCGAGTTTGCGGCCGGGACGCGATTCTTTCTTACCATACCAGTGGACAAAAGCACCGCTAATTTGTGCCAGTTGTTGTCTTTTTGCTAAATAATCGGACTGGGCAGACTCGTAGCCCAGCAAATTTACCATCACAGCGCCTGCACAGTTCAGATCCGAATTACCTAAAGGCAGTTGACAAACTGCGCGCAAATGCTGTTCAAATTGTGAAGTTTCACAGGCATCGATCGTAAAATGTCCCGAATTGTGGGTGCGGGGTGCAATTTCATTGACTAACAGCTTATTGTCGGTGGTTAAAAATAATTCAATGCCGAATACGCCGACAGCTTGCAAACTGTTGAGGAGAGTCCGGGCGATCGCACCCGCTTCAGTTTTCACATCTAAACTAATATCAGCAGGTGCAATCACCAGGCGGCAAACTTGATTTTGCTGTTGAGTTTCTACGATCGGATAAATCGCAATTTCGCCATTTGCCGATCGAGCTGCAATCACAGCCAACTCGCGATCGAACGGCACAAACTCTTCCACTAGCAAAGACTGACCTTGGAGTGTAGCACGAATTGACTCAAAACTCCCCGGATCTTTAACAATAAAAGTACCTTGGCCGTCATAACCGTGGCGGCGAACTTTGACAACAAAGGGAAAGTCGATCGATTCAGCATCCAAGTCTCCTGCAATCTGCACGCTGTCGGAAACAGAAATTGCCCGAAAGTCGATCGCCACCGCCTTAAACAATTCCGGGGGCAAATCCGCGCTGCAATCCCATTCCCAAAACCTCGGAGTTGGCAAACCCAAACCTTGTAAATAACAGCGCTGAACGTACTTATCCAACAAAGGAGAAAGCGACGACAAACTCGGCTGAAATAACACACCTTGCTCTTCTAGCGACCGCAAACCATCCAAATCCACAAACTCATTTTCAAAAGTAATAACATCGCAGCCAGCAGCCAATTGAGCCGTAGCCAAAACATCATCAACAGCAGCCACAACAGCATCAGCAGCAACAGAAACTGCCGGGTCAGTAGCATGGGGAGTTTGCACTACCAATTCAATACCTAGCGCCCTAGCAGCATCCCCCATCATCGAAGCTAGCTGGCCGCCGCCGACAACGCCCACCCGCTTAAATTTGGCAGATGAACTCGCAGCGGTTGGATTTGATTTCATGTGAGTAAAATTCCGCAAAGTTAACCTGCCTATCTTATCGCTATTTGGCCCTGGCTCAATTACAGTAATTGCAGAGTTAAAAGCCCGAAAATAGTTTTAATTGCATGATTAAATCGAGGCAGAACCCAGAAAAATTGGGCGGCTAAAGTCTTTAATTATTGCACGCTCCCAGCCATTGATAAACAGCCGTCGAAGCCCACTCCTCCAGAAAAGTGCCACATCTAGCAATTCCCTAGCGCCAAGCATGGCATAATTGACAGCACTGCAAAAAGCAGATAGACAGATGCCAACACTGAAAATCAGACATTCAGGGAACAAAATTTATAGGTGAGGATACTGTGAAAGTTTTAGTTGTGGGAAACGGAGGTCGCGAACACGCGATCGCAAAAAAACTGCTAGAATCTACGCGGATTAAACAAGTATTCTGCGTGCCTGGGAACGGCGGCACAGCTACCACCCCAGGCTGTCAAAATCTGTCGCTCAACATCGACGACTTCCAAGGCATCGAACGCTTTGTGATGGTCAACAACATCGGATTAGTCATCGTCGGCCCAGAATTGCCCCTATCGCTAGGCATCGCCGACTATTTCCAACAGCGAAAAATGATGATTTTCGGCCCCACCAAAGCCGGCGCCCAAATTGAATCCAGCAAATCCTGGGCCAAAGAATTGATGCTCGAAGCAGGCATCCCCACACCCAAAGCTGCCGTATTTACAGACGCAGAAGCAGCAAAAGCATACGTTCTGGAACAAGGAACCCCAATAGTCATCAAAGCAGACGGGCTCGCATCAGGCAAAGGAGTCACCGTTGCCACCACCGTCAAAATGGCTCACAGCGCCATCAACACCATTTTCCGAGGCGAATTCGGCACCGACAACATCCGAGTCGTCGTCGAAGAATTCTTAACAGGTCAAGAAGTCTCGATTCTCGCCCTCACCGACGGTATCACAGTGGAACCGTTGCTGCCCGCCCAAGACCACAAAGCTATCGGCGAAGGCGACAAGGGAGCCAACACCGGCGGTATGGGAGCCTACGCCCCAGCGCCCCTTGTCACCCCGGAACTCATGGAAAGGATTCAAGAAGAAATTCTCGAACCCACCCTCGCAGCACTGCAAAAACGCAAAATCGACTACCGGGGTGTACTCTACGCAGGTTTAATGATTACGCCAGAAGGAGAACCCACAGTCTTAGAATTCAACTGCCGTTTCGGAGACCCCGAAACTCAAGCGGTTTTGTCACTGCTGGAAACTCCTTTGGAAGATTTGGTGCTCGCCTGCTGTCAGCAGCGTCTCGGTGAATATTCTATTCGCTGGAAGTCGGGGGCCTCTGTTTGCGTAGTTTTGGCTTCTGGGGGCTATCCTGGAAGTTATCAAAAAGGCAAAGTTATTACAGGTATCGAGGAAGCTGAAGCCAAAGGAGCAGAAGTGTTTCACGCCGGCACTCAGTTGAAGCATCAGCAGTTGGTGAGCGACGGCGGCCGGGTTTTGGGCGTCACCGCGACGGGAGAAACTTTGGAACAAGCTATCTCCAAAGCTTATGCAGCAGTTGATTGTATCCAATTTGAAGGGGTCTACTGCCGTCGGGACATCGGCCGCCGAGCTCTGGGCGATAAAAATTAGGAATTGCGACATCGGCCGCCATCCGAAAGCCAAGCAATCTCAATGTAGAAATGTAACAATGAAGTTTGGTATCTCTGCGGTGGCGGTAGCGGACAAGTCCCAGCAGAAAATTCGATCTCAAGCCAACTGAATTGATCTTGCTTTTAATATTGAACTGGTGAACTGGTGAAATGCTGGCCATACTAAACAAAATCGGAGAAATTATTGCCCGCTGGTGGTCGGATTTTACCCTCCAGACCCGCCTGATGGCCGCTGCTACCCTCGTAGTGTCGTTAATTATGAGTGGCCTGACCTTCTGGGCCGTGAATACTATCCAGCAAGACGCCCGACTTAACGATACTCGTTACGGCCGTGACCTCGGCCTGCTGTTGGCGGCAAATGTGGCGCCGCTGATTGCCAACAACGATCGCTCCGAAGTCGCCCGCTTTTCCCGCCAATTTTACAGCAGCACCTCCAGCGTTCGCTATATGCTTTATGCAGACGAAGCGGGAGATATTTTCCTGGGGATACCATTTTCCGAATCCGAGGTGGAAACTTCCCTGACGCTGCGCCGCCAGATCAAACTTCCCGATAATTTTCTCGCCGATATTGAGGCGAGAAATTTAACTTCTTTGCCTTTGGTGCGGCAGCATTTGACGCCAGATGGAGAAGTTACCGATGTATTTGTGCCGTTAATTCATGAAGACAAATATTTGGGAGTTTTGGCGATCGGCATTAACCCAAATCCCGCAGCAGTTATCTCTTCAAATCTGACTAGGGATGTCACTTTAGCAGTATTTGTCACAATTTGGGTGATGGTAATTTTGGGGGCTGTATTTAATGCCCTGACAATTACTCAGCCGATCAAACAATTAGTCTTCGGGGTCAAAAACATTGCCAGCGGGAATTTTAAGCAGCGAGTTGACCTCCCTTTGGGTGGAGAATTGGGCGAGTTAATCGGCAGTTTTAACGAGATGGCCCAGAAACTCGAAAGTTATGAAGAACAAAATATTGAAGAGTTGACAGCGGAAAAAGCGAAGTTAGAAACTTTGGTTTCAACGATTGCTGATGGCGCGCTGTTGCTGGACGCAAATTTGCAGGTGATTTTAGTTAATCCGACGGGGATGCGGATTTTTGGATGGGAAGGCAAAAATGCGCTCGGAGTAAATGTTCTGAACATTTTGCCTTCGGAAGTGCAGCAGGACTTGGCTAGACCTTTGCAGGAAATAGCTGCGGGCGATCGTGAAGGCGGCGAATTTCGCATCTCCATGAGCGAACCAGTTAACCGTACAATTCGGATTGTTTTAACTACTGTCATTCTGCACAAAGCGCCCGGTGCAGAACCGCTGTGCAAAAGCTGCATCCGCCATGAGGAAGATACCTGTACCGAGCCACAACGCCCGCTAGCTGTAGAGTGTACTTTCTACGAGCAAACCTCCAAGCATCAAGGTTCTGGCAATTACCGAGAAAGTCTCAAAGGCATTGCAATGACAGTGCAGGACATTACTCGCGAAGTAGAACTCAATGAGGCTAAAAGCAATTTTATCAGCAATGTTTCTCACGAATTGAGAACACCTTTATTTAATATCAAATCTTTTATCGAGACTCTCCACGAGTACGGAGAAGACCTTCTAGAAAGCGAGCGCAGGGAATTCCTAGAAATTGCCAATCGAGAAACCGATCGACTAACTCGTTTAGTTAACGACGTGTTAGACTTGTCGCGACTGGAATCCTGCCGAGTTTATCACTTAGAAGCTGTTGACCTGCCGCAAGCTGTAGAACAAACCCTGCGGACTTATCAGTTAAATGCTAAGGATAAAGGCATTGAATTAGAGCAAGAAGTTGACCCGTATTTGCCGCCTGCTTTAGGTCATTACGATTTGTTACTGCAAGTATTTGCAAATTTAGTAGGAAATGCCTTAAAATTTACTCAGTCCGGCGGCAAGGTGGCAATTCGAGCGTATTTGCTAGAGTCGGAGGCGCCCACCCACAAAGACGGTCAATCCGGGAACCAAAACTTGTCACCGGATGCCAAACATTTTCCGGTAGTGCGGATCGAAATTTCTGATACTGGAATTGGCATAGATCCCGAAGACCAACAAGCAATATTTGATCGCTTTTTCCGGGTAGAAAACCGAGTACACACTTTAGAAGGAACGGGATTAGGTCTTTCTATTGTCAGAAACATTATTGACAAGCACCACACTAAAATTAATTTAGTTAGCGAAGTTAATGTGGGTACGACTTTCTGGTTCGACTTGGCAGTTTATCAGCCGAAACAAACAGTAGAGATGGAAAATTCTTGGCCAGTGGAAGCAACGGTGGAGAGTGAAACAATTACCAGTCATGTTAGATCGATTCCGGTTGCACCGGAATGATTGTTGACTGTTGACTGTTGACTGTTGACTGTTGACTGTTGATAGTAATAATGTTTCCGGTGTGCGATTCGTTTAGCCTAAATGGATAGGTGTAACTGCTCACCGCAACTGCGTTGCGGTATTGCCAAGGTCGGCGAGTGAGCTGGGTTCGCTCGCAAGCTCCGTCAGGATTTGAGGTCAGGATTTGAGCCAAATAGGCAAAAATAGAGTATATTAGACCTCTTGCAAAAAAAATTTATGTTACAATTAAAGGTTTTGAATTTTAGACCTGAGAGTTAACTCATAATTGTAAAGTGCTGATATAACCTCCAATCTGCTCCGCTTAAGCCAAACCCTTAATTATAGCATAAAATTATTTTGCAAGAGGTCTAATGATTATATGATGACTGTTCTCAACTCCTTTTGTCAAGCTTGATTGAGATGCTCTTACCCTGACATTTCTAGCTCTAAGCTAATATTTAAAGTTCAGGCACAACTAGAATTAGATGCTAGTGCGGTAGCCAAAGCAACCAAAGCTAGTGGCAGATTTATCTTAGCTACTAATGTGCTGGATGTTTCACAATTAAATCAGAAGTGAAATGATTGTAAAATATAAGGAACAGCAGTCGGCAGAGAGAGGGTTTGGGTTTTTGAAAGACCCCTTGTTTTTTACGGATAGCGTGTTTCTCAAGTCGCCGGAAAGAATAGAGGCTTTAACTTTGGTAATGGGTTTGTGTTTGTTGATTTATACTTTAGGTCAAAGGTTACTCCGGCAAAACTTGCAACGGGTGCATCTCAGTTTGGCAAATACATCAAATTGAAAGTTGACCATTGAGATAAGCACAGCGAAGAGCAAGGAT